>CAZRWG010000056.1:0-7246 GCA_964603805.1 uncultured Thermoplasmata archaeon | reverse complement strand
GATAGACATTACCGTCGGTCAACTCTTCAATACGAGGCGCGATAGCTTCCGCCATAGTATTTACCGCGTTAGCCCCCATAGCATCTTGACAATTGACCAAAAGATGTACGATTAGATAATCTCCAAATCGACTATCTAATACCCTACATCTGACATCTTCTACACCACCGCCGTGTTTTACAAGTACAGGATCCTGCTCTTCAGCAAGCTCTATCAGTTCATCTTTTTTCTCCAACACTTTCGCTTTAGCGAAATGAGCATCGGAAAGCCCAGTAACTTGGACCTGACTGATCATCACCGGCTCGGTAGTATTAGCATGAAACCCTCCACTCTCACGAGCTAATTTTGCTCCGTAAGAAGCTGCAGCCACTACCGAAGATTCTTCGATCACCATAGGGATAAGAAAATCTTTACCATTTATCTTAAAATTAGTCGCTATTCCTACCGGCATCTCAAACGTTCCGATAACGTTCTCTATCATCTGATCTGCTTTTTCATTTGATAGACCTTCTTCAACAATATTTCTGAGGGATTCATCTGCGCCGGTATTCTTTTTGACTAAATTCACTCTTTCCTCTAAATCCTTCTTGTGAAAACCTTCTAAACGTGAAGTCTTTTTTGACATCGATGATCATTATTCTAAGGAACCGTACTTATAATAAAATTTGTTGTCACGTAAAAACATAAAGACAGCAAAAGATTTATTATGATATCCTCTTTAGAACAGGTTGATAGTATGATAAGGGAGTGCGAGGAACACGGTTATTATCGTAATGAAGAATGTCCAGAATGCGGGGAAAGAGGAAAATTCATAATGAGTGACGAGGAAAGCCAAAATCTCGGGAAAACTACTGCTGGCGTCCTTCGACATTTTCCTGATAAATACGGATTGGAGATGGACGAAAGAGGATGGATCAGTCTAGAGCATTTTGTTAAGGTCCTACGAAACAGACAGAAGAGCTTCCATTGGGTTAGAAGATATCACGTAAAAGCGCTCGCCGCTACAGACCAAAAGAACAGATATGAACATAAAGATGGTAAGATACGCGCTACCTACGGGCATTCGATCGAAGTAGACCTAGATCTTCCAACTGAAGACATCCCAGATAATCTCTACGCGCCCACAACAGATAAAGAAAGCGAACTTTTGTTAGAAAGCGGATTGAAACCGTCGGATAGAACTTATGTCCATCTAAGTGGAACCTACGAATCAGCAGTGGAAGCAGGTGCAGTAAGAACTGATGAACCAGTCATCTTAAAAGTGGATGCAAAAAGCGCCATAGAAGACGGAACTGATATAATGAAAGCTGGAAAGGACGTGTATATCGCAGAAGAGATAAAAGCCGAATATTTAGAAGAGTATGAGGAACAGCCCTCCGAAGAGGACGTCAAGGAATACCAAGAAGAAGATTAATGAAGAATCGATTTCTTCTTTTTTTCACCTTTTTCATTTTGGATTTATAGTGACTACGTTATTCCCTCTCAGAACGATTGTCCCTATCCTTCTGTGCTTGTCTTCTTTCTTCTCTTCAGAATCTTCAAGGACTAGATTCATGTGATCGTCATATCCTATCAATTTACCCTCAATAGTGCTCCCATCTTTGAGAAGTAACTCTACTTTTTCATTCAAATGTTCGTTGAGGAAACCTGACGGCTTAACCATGATACCGTGATGGAATTTTCTTTTTACTATTTCAACTATTTGGTCAAATTGGCCAATTCTCCTTCGATTTTCTCCTTCATCTCCGTCATATCTAGGCTGTCGGAGATTTTTAACGCCTCTTCGAGATTTGTCTTAGCTCGATCAAATTTTTTCATCTCTTTTTGAACCTCAGCTAGTCTATAGAGTGTTTCTGCCTCTGATTCAGATAATTCTAATCTTCTAAAAGTATTCAAAGCCTCTCCCAAGAATCTTTCTGCCTCTGAAAGATCACCTTCAACACCGATTATTCTACCCAAAGTTAGGTTGGCTCCTCCTTCTCCATGTTTATCTCCTACCCTCTTAAACAGGTCCAATGCTTTCCTAGCTTTCTCTTCGGCATCTTGATTACTATTTTCTTCAAAGTAGATCTCAGCTAGGTTCAAAGAACTCCAACCTGCGAAGTCGAAAAAGCAGTTTTCCATAGACTCTTGTTCCACCAATTTTAGATACTCGAGTGCTTCTTCATTTCCTCTCTCAGAGAGTATGACACCTATCTCCAATAACATGTTAGCTCTTTCATAAAACATCTCAGCTTCGCCGAATAGATCCGCAGCTTTTTCGTAGTATTCTACACCTCGTTCGTAATTTTCTACACTCACGTGCAGATCCCCCAGTTCTCTATAAATCGCTGCAGTATCCTCTTTAAGTCCCTTTTCTTCAAATATTTCCAGTGCATCATTCAAATAATTTTTTCCTTCTTCATTATCTCCTTTACGCCAAGCAACTATTCCCGCTAATTTTATCCCTTCACCCTCTAATATTCTATCACTCGACTTTCTTGAAAGATCTATAATCCTCCTAGCATTTTCTTCGACTTTACTCAGCTCATCTTGAATAAGATACAATTCAGCCTCTAATTTTAGAGACTCGAGAATCATCTCTTTCCTATCGAACTCTTCGCTGATCTCGAGCATCTCTTCATAATAATTTTCTGCTTCACTCAATTGATTCAGATTTAAACACACATCTCCTAACTCTTTCAGGACTTCGTATCTGCTGCGGTACTGTATCTTACTTTTACTTTTTTCGCGCAAACCTTCGAGTTCTTTCAACAATCTGATCTTTTTAATCCTATCTACAACTTCTTCAGCCTTTTCGAATCCTCGTTCTTTTTTAATCTTTTCAAAAAGGTGATCCTCCAATTCCTCGATATCATCTTCACTCAATTTCTCTTTCTTACTATCTAAGAAATCCTGTAAAATTTCAATTCCAAATACTCCAAGTTCCCTTTTAAGCTCTCCTTTTATCTGTTCCCTCGCTCCATCCATTCTATCATCACCAGTAAAAGTAAAGACAGGTCTTGAGATCTCCCTTCAACTCGATCAATCTCTACCTATAACATATCCTCGAAAGACTCTACAAGTTCTGGATATTTCTCACTGACAGCTTTCAAGATCGCTTCTGTGCTCATCTCTTCTATCTTTTCATCGGATAATGCATCTATTATCATGTCGAACTGATCGTCATCCAACTCCACGGCTTTTTCTTTTGCCATGTAATTTCGCCAAAGCTTGTCTTCAAGTCTTTTTCTCCAGCGCTTTTCATATTTCTGGAGGAATCCTTCAGATGTGTTACCATTCTCGATAGCGTCCGCGGCCGTTTCACCGGCTATTTTAGCCTGTTTCATGCCGTTCGCTATCCCTCCTCCCGTGATCGGATCCACGACTCTTGATGCATCTCCAACCAGCATTAGACCTCCTTTTGTTACTTTTTCAGGAGGAGCAGCTACGGAAACACCTCCTGAAACCATATCTACTTCCTGTCCCTGGTTCAACCAATCTCTTTTCTCAATAAAGTCGTCCAAGTATTCTTTAGGAGATTTAGTCCCATCCAACTGCGAAAGCTGGATTCCTAGACCAACGTTGGCTGTATCTTCATCTTTAGGGAAGATCCAAACATAGCCTCCAGGTGCCTCACTTCCAAGGAAAAAGTGAGTGTATTCAGGATCGAAATCTATGTTTGTCATCCTATACTGGAAACAGGTCATTATGTCTTTAGGAGTTATAGCTCCGTAAAGACCGGCCCATCTGCCTACCTGTGATTCGAAACCGTCAGCACCTACTACCAATTCAGCGTGAATCTCAAAATTGTTACCCATCTTTTTAGCCTTTACGCCCCTGATTCTTCCATCTTCTTCTATCACGTCCATTGCAGAGGCCTTCAACATATAGTCTACTCCTTCTCTCCCTGCCAAAACTGCCATCTCTTTGTCGAAAATATCTCTTTCCACTACAGCTCCAACTTCATCTCCCGCTATCTCTTTACCTAAAGTCATTTGATTGCCGCCAGGAGAATATAGCTTTGCACCGAGCACTTTTTTATTGATGAAGTGTTCGCTTCTATCTATTTCAAGCTCGTCAAGCCATGACAACGATATACCTTCTGCACACCTGATAGGAGAACCGATCTCCTGCCTTTTTTCCATGACCATAACTTTACCGGAGCAATTCTTTGCTGCGAAACGTGCAGCAGTGCTGCCTATAGGTCCTCCACCCACTACTAAAACATCACATTCTAATGTCTCGCCTTCAGCCGGGTCCACTTCAATCACCTCTTAAACATAGAGCATCTATCGGACAGGCTTTAACACAAGTTCCACATTCTATACAGCTCTCGTCCACTTCTAACATGAATTCCCTCAAAAATAGACTGTTCTCTGGACAGCTTCCTACGCAGGCTCCACAGTGCATGCACCTATCATGATTTATTTTTAGACTCATTTCTCGTTCCTCCATTCTTCAAGTGGGACTGAAAATTTCTTCTCGACCTCTTCTCTGTAAGTAGGTCCACCATTGTAAGCACAGAAAGGTATTATCCTGCCGTCTGGAGTGGCGTAATGTATCACGCATCTTTTAAGTCTCTCTAAATCGTAATTGTAGTCATCCTGGAAATGCATACCTCCGACAAACATCGTGCGCCAAGCGAACTGTTTGACCGCATCTTTGTTACCTTTAGATATGATATCTTCCATTATCTGTGGTATAGTCACACCACCAGGAAGTTCTTCATCTTTAAGGTAATCTCCAAAGTGCTTTTTGAAGTTCTTGACCATACTTCTTCGTTTGCCTTCTTCACTCTTCAATTTACTCCCTACTTTTATCGCTGCTTTCCTCATGAAAGTATCCCACTCTTCGGCTTTTTCTTTCATGCCCTCCATCAATCCTTCAACATCTAGGAAATCAGTTATCGGTCTGATCTCTCCATCATCGCCTATAACCAGATAAGAAGCGGTTCCGCAATGAGGATGAGAAGTGAAAGCTATCTGTGGTTCATCTTTGATTACCGAAACCAACTTAGTTATCGGCGTGACAAAAGGTACGGGATAAAAATCTTCCTTTGATAGGTAACCAGTCTGCTCCTGTAGATCTGTCGCTAGATCCGGCAAAGTATAGCGCTGTTTTTCTCTCTCCTCCTTGGAAATACGCCCTGTGAAAGCGACGGGCTGGTAATTCACCCCTCGAATCACGTCTCTATTCTTGATCGCGAAGTCCAATATCTCTCCCACCTGATCGTCGTTTATTGTTTTGACAATTGTCGGCACCAAAACAGTGGCTAACGGTCTAGGCTCCGTTTTCCTGCAGTTCTCTATCGCCTTCTTCTTTACATCCAAAAGATCTTTTCCTCTGGCCTGGACGTAATTTTCTTTTTTAAGTCCATCGAACTGTAGATAAACGGTGTGAAGACCAGCCTTCACACATTTCTTCGCAAAATCTTCGTCTTTTGCAAGTTTTATCCCATTAGTTGCGATCTGTATCTGCGAAAAGCCCATATCAGAAGCTTTTTTGATGACCTTGAAGAAATCGGGATGCACGGTTGGTTCACCTCCCGAGAACTGTACTGCAGTGGTGGGAACTGGTTTCTCTTCCCTCAAAGTCTCAAGCATGTCGACTATTTGATCGAATGAGGGCTGGTAAACATAGCCCTGTTGATTAGCATTTGCGAAACAGATAGGACAGTTGAGATTACATCGGTTGGTAAGATCAATATTGGCAAGGCAAGTATGACTCTTGTGAATATCACATAGACCACAGCTGTCAGGACATCTTGTAGAACCTTCTATAGCCGGATTATCAACTCCGACTCCGTCTACAGCCCACTTTTCTGCCTCCCTATACATATCTACGTCGGACCAATAAACGCTTTCGAAATGACCATGTTCTTCACACTCCTTTTTCATCACTACCTTTCCGTCCTCCTCAACGATATCCGCGGATATGACCTTCTTACATTCAGGACATATCGATGCAGTCTTTTTAGGTAGACCTCTCTCTAGAGAGGATTCTCGAATCACCATATTATCAATCAAGATAGTTGAAACGGGAACTATTAAATATTTTGTAGCGCATATCGCTAATAATGGAAGAAAAAAATTTCGAGATGGACGAGTTGGAAGAAGAATACGAATTGATTAGCGAAGGATTACAAAAGTTTGGCCTCACCAAATATGAGGCGAGAACTTACACGGCCTTAGTCGCACATGGTGTAGCGGATGCCGAAACAATAGCTTCGACGGCCAATCTTCCTCGAACTTCAGTTTATAAATCTCTAGATTCTCTACATGAAATGGGTTACGTGGTGGTGAGTGAAGGAAGACCCAGAGTGTTCAAGCCAGCTGATCCGTTAGAACTTAAAAGTAGGCTTTCTCGAGAACTCGACGATATCTTCGGTAGATTGAATACACTCTCCGAGATACTTACCGAAAAGGGTGAACCACAGCTAGTTTATACAATCAATGGGAAGGATAAAGTTTTAGATAAAATCGGCGAGATGATTAACAGGACCGACGAGAAGATAATACTATCTTCTCCTAACTTCTCTACCATATTGGATCGCTTTAGGAAAGAGCTTGAATCGGCTGATAAAAGAGAAGTCGATATTACAGTGATTACTACACCACGTGAAAGGGTTTTTGAGAATGCGGATGTTAAGAGAAAAGAGAGGCTGATAGCTACAGAACTGATCAGTGACGGAAAAAGGGCCCTTTTAACTTCTCCTGGTTTTGAGACATGCGGCTACACAAACGATCCTTCTTTGGCTAAACATCTAGTTGATTTCATGGATATATTGATGGATAGGGAATAGATTCTCATGACAACTGTGGATAGGAAAAATCTTTAAATCACAAATATTTTTGTTTGAACGATGATAGAGTTTCAAAAAGAAACTGAAGTAGCGAGATTTTATGATCCTTCTGAAGAAGAGATAAAGGAAAGAGAAATTGAGATAAGGATCGATCCTCTTACAGGTAAAACATCTAGGATACTGGATAAACCTTTAGGTCAAAACATCGAAGGCGATATGAGTGACGTGGAGAAAGGAGATTTCTGCCCTTTCTGCCCAGAGCATCTAGACAAAGTCGGGGCTAGAGATACGAAAGTTCTCTCAAGTGAGAAAATGGAGAGAGGTGAAGCCGTGCTTTTAGCTAATGTGACACCATACTCTGAATACTCGTTGGTCATCAGATTGACAGAGGAGCATTACCTTTCTTTAGAAGAGTTCGAAGAGAAACATTTTGCCAACAGTTTAAAGCTGATCGTGGAATAT
>CAZRWG010000055.1:0-7251 GCA_964603805.1 uncultured Thermoplasmata archaeon | reverse complement strand
AGGTTATATCGTCTTCGCTAAAAATGGATGAAATAATTTTTTATAAGCCTAATTATATTGTTTTTAGCCTCCATCGTATCTATCACTAATCTTAGTAAGGTGTTTTCCGATATCATTATAATCCAGGAGAGAACTATAAGCCTAAAATATGAAAATCAATACGGATCTACACATCCACAGCAAGTACTCCAGCGGCGTCTCAAAAAAAATGGAGTTCAAAACTTTGAGTATCCAGGGCAAGAAGAAAGGTATAGATCTTCTTGGAACCGGAGACTGTCTACATCCTCGTTGGAAAAAGAAAATAAAAGACTTGAATAAAGAGAGAGAATCTATATTCAAGAAAAAGGAAATGAAATTTATACTTACAAGCGAAGTAGAGACAAAAGATAGAGTTCATCACCTGTTGATTTTCCCTTCGCTTTCAAAGGTCAAAGAACTCCATGAGAGATTAAATCGTTTTTCATCTAACATCGATTCCGACGGTAGACCAAGAGTAGAACTTTCTGGAGAAGAACTTGCTCTTATGGCTAAAGAAACTGGTTGTCTGTTTGGACCTTCTCATGCGTTTACACCTTACACTGCTTTATATGGAAAACATGATTCTCTCTCTTCTGAATATGGCAAGTACTCAAAGGACATCCATTTTTTGGAGTTAGGATTGAGTGCGGATAGTAGTTATGCGGACAAGATTTCAGAACTCCATGATTTGGTCTACCTTTCTAATTCCGATGCGCATTCTCCATTTCCTTATCGTTTAGCGAGAGAGTTCAATACTTTTAGTCTTCACGAATTGAGTTTTGAAGGGTTAAATAAATTGTTTCAAGGCAAAAAAGGAGAGGTAGTCCGTAACGTGGGTCTTCCGCCCGAAGAAGGAAAGTACAACCAGAGCGCCTGCAGCAGTTGTTACACTCATTTTAGCTTCGAAGAGGCTGTTTCAAGAGATTGGCGATGCACTTGTGGAGGTGCCATAAAAAAGGGTGTAAAAGATAGGGTCGAGGAATTATCCGATACAAATGAAAGTCCAAAAGAGAGACCACCATATATCCATCTTATTCCATTACAGGAAATAATAGCTAAAGCTGTTGGTCATTCGAAGCCAAATACGAAGAAAGTTAAAGAACTATGGGGATCTCTCATCGAGTCTATAGGAGATGAAGTAGAGGTCTTATGTAATGCGCCAGTTAGTGATGTGAAGCGTATCGCTGGCGAACAAGTCGGGAAATTAGTTAAAGATTTTAGAGACGAGACGGTAGATATCAGGCCCGGTGGTGGCGGAAGATATGGTAAGATACTTGCAGAGGAAAAAAACGAAAGCAAAAATGATCAAAAATCTTTGACCGACTTTTGATTTCTAAAACAAATTGTTTCCAAAAATTTATCAACTATCTTTTTTATCCGGGAAAACATGAAGAACGCTTTGATCCTTACGGACGAACATCTCGATAAAGGAGCGGCTAAAACATCCCATGGGTTACTTAGACATTCGGAAAAATACGAGATAGTAGGTGTGATAGATTCGAAGTTCGCCGGAAAGACCACCGATGATATAATACCACGATGTAAAAAAGTTGACGTCTATCCCGATCTTGACTCTGCCTTGAAAGAGAACGACGCTGAAACTTTGATAGTTGGAGTAGCTACCATAGGTGGATACCTACCAGAAAATTTTAGAACACACGTAAGAGAGGCGATAAAGAACGGTATGGATATCATCTCCGGTCTCCACCATTATCTGAGCGAGGACGAGGAATTCGTCGAACTAGCTGAGAAATACGACGTGACATTGAACGATATAAGAAAATCTCCTCCACTAGATGAACTTCATTATTTCAAAAATAGGAAGGAAGATATCGATGCATTGACTATACCTTTCCTAGGAACCGACAGCTCAGTAGGTAAAAGAACTGCTCTTTTAGAGATTTACGAGGTTATGAAAGAAAGAGGCAACAAGGTTGAGTGGATAGCTACAGGACAGACCGGATTGTTGCAGGGATCGGAATACGGCTTACCCCTCGATTCTATCAAAGGGGACTATATGGTAGGTGAACTAGAGCATCAGATATGGAAAGCTTGGAAGGAAAAAAACCCGGATTACATACTGATCGAAGGGCAGGGAAGCATATCACATCCCGCTTATGTCTGTGGTTCCCGCGCAATATTAGCAGCTAGTCAGCCAGACGGAGTCGTGTTACAGCATGCCCCCGCTAGAAAGTACCGTCATTACCAATCTGAGAACATACAATGGCCGATGCCGGATTTAGAAGATGAAATCCATCTTATACGTTCTTATTCTGGATCTGATGTCGTCGCAATTACTATCAACCCAGAAGATCTAACGGAAGAAGAAAAGAAAAGATACGCATTGAAGTACGAACAGAGATTCAACATCCCAGCTACTGATGCTCTTGAAAATCCTGAAAAGATAGCGGAAAGGATAGAGATACAGAAAGATTTACAGGGCTGAATCACTCTTTTACAATAACACCCTCGTTATTCGGTTCCCCTACCCATACTCTATAATCTTCTTCATTTTTACCTTCTAAAACCTTAGTTTTTAGCTCGTCTAGATCTTCTTCTTTAACCAAACCGTAAGCTGTAGGTCCCCAAGAGCTCTGCCCTCCTCCGTAAGTCTTATCGATGAGAGACTTAACGATGTCACTTATTACAGGATGATAGATTCCTTCCTGATAATCTGAAAAAGATTCACCGACTAGTTCCTGTATTCTAGTAAGATGTTGGCCAAAACCGGCTATATCCTCTCTCTCCAAAGAAGGCAAAACACCCATAGTCAAGTGATGGCAGATTTTTTCAGGATATTTTCCATCCACGGTTAATTCTTCCATTATTGGTCTTTCCTCTTTTTCATCGTATCCTCTTTCTTTTTTTGGACAGATTATCAAAAATCGCCAATCTTCTGGAACCTTTTTTCTTTTCAAAAGAGGTGAAACCTCATTTTTCTTTACTTTTCCTCCCTCTAGGATAAAACCGCCTTTATCAAAACCGTGTGTTCCGATTGCGGAAAAACGCCCTCTTCCAAGGACCTGAGCTAATTTTATGATCGAAACGTCTTCTCCAATTTCTCTCAACATGCCGTAGCCAGTTCCGAGAGTGAATTGAGTGGTGGACCCTAATCCTACATGATCAGGAATGCTGTCTTCCACTACTATTTTGAATCCGGTTGAAATATTGAATTTCTTTTTAAGTTTTTGATGAACTCTCATCGCTATCTTTTTTTCTCTTTCGCTGCCTTCTACTTTAATACCATCTTCAATAGGTTCAAAATCTAACTCATAGCCCTCTTTCAAAGTGATTCCAAAGGCCCCGTACTGTCTTTCGAACTTTCTGCTAAGATCGATTATACCGAAATGAAGCCTAGAAGGGGTTTTGATTTTCATGATTCACCTTTCAGATCGATCCTATATTTTTCTAGTTTTTCTTCGTGAATTTTCATCCCAAGACCTGGTTTGTCGGAAGTCCAAAGTTTTCCATCTTTGAATTCAAGCCCGCTAGCGATATTATCTGAAAGCATGAAGTGACTGTCAAGATCGGCATATTTCAGATTGGGAGTGGAGTTGAATAGATGGGCTCCAGCCGCTATAGATACACTAGTTTCGCCCATGCATCCCACCATGCCAAACACGTCGTAATTTTCCATTATATCAACGATCTTCCTTCCGCCAGTTAGACCGCCGCATTTAGCCAATTTTATGTTTATCATGTCCGCTATTTCTTCTTCACAGATTTTTTTCGCCATCTCTGGTCCTTTTATCGTTTCATCAGCCATTATCGGTATATCGGTCTCCTCAGTAACTTTTTTCAGTCCTTCTAGATCGTCTACCCTAACAGGTTGTTCGACAAATTTTATGTCACTTTCTTTCAATTTTTGACAGAGCGTGATAGACTCTTCAGGGGTGAATGCCTGATTTGCATCTACCCATATCTCGATATCTTCTCCCACTTCTTCTCTTACCGCTTTAACTCTCTTCACGTCCTCCATCAAACCGAGCCCGATCTTTATTTTCAATGCTCTGAAACCTTTATTCACGAACTCTCTAGCGTGTTCGACTGTTTCCCTTTTAGTCATATGCCCAATAGTTCTATCTGTGATTATTCCTTCACAACTTCCTCCTATCATTTCAATTATCGATTTTCCCTCTAATTTTCCTTTTAAATCATATAGAGCTATATCTAAACCCGCTAAAGCCGAAGGGTCTTTTGGCATTTCTTCATTCCACTTTTCCCAATTATTTTCTATATCTACTTCTTCTCCTTCTATTCTAGTTCTAAAATTTTTTAGAGCTTTCAATATCGATTCTATCGTTTCTTCGGTTACGCTGTTAGCGCTTGCATTACCCCATCCAATTTTTCCGTCAGTTTCGACTTTTACGATCACATTTTCTGCGGTTAGAGAAGAACCTGTAGAGATCTTAAATACCTCGTTTCTGTCTATTCCTATCGGGATCGTTTCCAACCTATCTATTTTCATTAATATACACCTCTTTATAATATTTACACATATCGGTCAAAGGACACCTCTCACATTCTGGGCGTCTAGGTTTGCATATACTCTTACCGAAGACGACCATCAATCTATTGATCTCGATCCAATATCTTTTGGGAATTTTTTCTTCAAGTACTTTTTCGGTTTCTTCTGGATCTTCGGTATCTGCAATACCTAGCCTGTTGCTTATCCTATGTACGTGAGTATCGACGGGAACCGCAGGTTCCCCGAAACCATATACCAGTACGCAGTTAGCTGTTTTTCTTCCAACGCCTTTCAAATCGAGTAATTTATCCATCTCCTCAGGTACAACATCATCGTATTCCTCGTGTATCCTTTTCGCTATCCGCTTTACCCTTTCAGCTTTCACATTGTAAAATCCTGAGGGTTTTATCAGTTCTTTCACGTGCTCTAAAGGTGCCTCTGCTAGCGCTTTAGGAGTAGGATAGCTGGAAAATAAAGCTTGTGATGCTTTGTGAGTGTTGACATCTTTGGTCCGTTGAGATAGGACCGTCGATATCAATACTTCAAATGGTGATCTGTCTGGGGTCTCATCATCTTCAGGATCTTTGCCCGGAAAGGCTCCAACATCGAATTCTTCTTTCAATCGCTCTATCATCTCTTCGTAATCCATATTATCATCTCAATTTTTTCAATATATCTCCTAGAAGATATATAGAGCCCGTAATTACGATCAGGTCCCCTTCACTCCATTCTTCTTTCGCCTTCTCTAAAGCTTCGATACCATGCTCATGAGCTTCAGCAGGACAGTAACTTTGGAATTTTTTGCAAAGGACTTTGCTATCTAGTTTTCTTTCGCTAACTGGTTCAGCGGTATATACATAATCGGCTAGAGGTCCTAGTATTTTGACCATACTATCATAGTCCTTGTCTTCCAGCATACCGGCTACCAGCAAAAATCTATTCAATTCTACGCTTTCTAGTCCAAGCTTTAGAGCTTCAAACCCGGTCCTGTTATGTGCGGAATCTATCATAATTCTTGGATTTTCCTTGATAAATTCCATCTTTCCAGGTAATCTGGTATTTTCTATTCCTTCGATTATGTCTTTTTGACTCAAGTTGTAACCTCTCTTCTTCAATCCTTCCGCCACCGTAAGTGAGATCAATGCATTTTCCGCCTGCCAAGAAGTCAATCCCTGTATATCAATCTCTCCATAGGGCTCTGTTTTGACTTTTAATGGGTCGTAGGAGATCTGGTAATCTCTATCGAAAGCAAAATTGAAATCAGCGTTTTTTTCTTCACAAACTTTTTTGAAGTAGTCTCTTATTTTTTTCTCCTTCTCTCCCGTCACGAAATGGTTACCTTGCGCTATTATACCTCCTTTCTCGTAAGCTCTTTTCTTTTTAGAATTACCCAGATGTTCAGCATGATCATAACCTACATAGGTAACTACAGAAAAGTCATGTGGGGCTATATTAGTAGCGTCGAGCCTTCCGCCCATACCAACTTCTAGAACGGCAAAATCGACATCATGTTTTGAAAAAGACAAGAATGCCAAAGTTGTCAGGACTTCGAAAAAACTTGGTCTTTTTTCAGGATCGTTTTCTTCGATTTCCTTAACTACTGGATGTACCTTTTCGATCAAATTCCAGAGTTCTTGCTCATCTATATTTTCTCCATCTATCTGTATCCTTTCTTCAAAATCGACAAGATGAGGAGAGAGGTAAAGACCAGTAGAATATCCCGCTTTTTTTAGAATATTGACTAACGTTCTACATACGGACCCCTTGCCATTAGTGCCTCCAACTACTATCCCCTGAAAATCATCTTGTGGATTATCAAATCTTGATAGGAAATCTTTTATCTTGTCCAAACCTAACTTGACTCCAATTCTTTCCAGTGAATAGAGATAATCTTCAGGATGTTCAAAATTTTCTCTAGGATTTTTAAATCTTTCTTTCTCTTCTTCATCCATTCCCATACGATCACTTAATGTTTGAAAACTCTTTGGCCAGTAAAGACCATGCTCATCTCGTGTTCATTGACCGCCTCTATAACTTCATCGTCTCTTATCGAACCGCCTGGTTGGATGACGGATTCTATTTCTGCTTCAGCGGCTTCATCAATCGCGTCACGGAAAGGGAAGAAGGCATCGGAGGCCATCGTGCATCCTTTAGTTTCAGATCTAGATTTCATCCGGGCTATTTTTACCGCATCTACTCGACTCATCTGACCCGCACCTATCCCTACTGTATGGTCTTTTCTTGTGAAAATTATCGAGTTAGATTTGACGTGTTTAATCACCTTCCAAGCGAATTCCATAGCATCTAGTTCTTCTTCCGTAGGTTGCCTTTCACTTTTCACCTCTAGATCCTCTCTCTTCAATTTCTGTTGATTCCTCTCTTGAACTAGAAGACCTTCAGCAACTTTCATGTACATGACTCCTTCCTTTTTAGGATTCCAATCCGGCAGTTCCATTATCCTTATATTTTTACTATTTTTCAAAACGTCTATAGCTCCTTCCTCATAACCCGGAGCTATACAAGCCTCTATGAATATCTCGTTCATCTTTTCTGCCATCTCGACTGTTATAGGTCGATTGGATCCGATTATGCCTCCGTATATGGACATAGGATCACATTCATAAGCTAATTTGTAAGCTTCGGCTAGATCATCTCTGCTCGCTACTCCGGTAGGGTTAGTGTGTTTTATCGCCGCAACGGTGGGATCGTCGAATTCTTTCACTATGTCCATAGCGGCTTCTAGGTCCAATATATTGTTGTACGAA
>CAZRWG010000054.1:0-7274 GCA_964603805.1 uncultured Thermoplasmata archaeon | reverse complement strand
CGATCGATTTTTCATCTCCATCAATTTCTTCAATGATCTCTTCTATCTTTTTCATTATCTAGCCCTACCTATTTCGATACACTATCCTTAACAAATATGTTGATTTTGGTGTATGCGATCAAGAACGTTATTTCTTTGAGCATCCTCCATCCTCGAGTCCAGAAGTATCTTGAAAATCACGAGCACGACTATTACGAGTTCAAATGAACAGGATCATAAAAACCAATTCACAGACCACACTCTCTTCCCACCGATCCTACCCTCACAGCCACATAGGCTCAGTCCAAATCGGCGAGTAAACCCATAGACCTAGATTATAATTTTTAACCGATTACGCTCTGTTTTTCACCGCTGAATCCTGTCTTATTTCTATTGACAAGTGATATTTATCTTTTACTAAAATAAAACTGTTATATGCAATTGAAACAAAATCCTTAAAACGACTTAAACTCCCTCGTGAACCCACATTTGCATCTTCCACGTTATCTACCTTTTCTAGGTCCAAAGTTCTCATTCTCCCTTCGTTTTTGAAGCGATTTTCATCGTTTCGACCTTTGCCTTACAATCACCCATGCGTTTTCCCCGAGATTAACTCGGCGAAACACTTCAGTATGTTCTTTATTATTAAGGTTAACGCCTCATTTTCATATATAGACCAGGATCAAAAACAAAAGAGGAAATACTAGTTCATCTTTTCTCCTCACCACCTCTCCATAATCATAATCGCAGTCACTCTCTCAAGATATACAATACCCTTTTTATATTCCTAAATATCAAGCCATTCTCTGTTCATCTCTTCTAGATCGTCAAAATCATCGTCTTCAGAAACAACGGTGTAAATCCCATGAATCATCGCCGTGCTAACATGTATAGCATCTCTAGGATCCAATCCTTTTTCAGAGATCAGTTGATGTGTTTCCCAAATCACCTCGTTATCGACTTTAAAAAACCTAAGGTTCGGCATCGTCAGAATAGCTTCTGTAGCTTCTATCGCTTTTTCTTTAGAGGTAGAATTATCGATCTTCCAGAACACCTCATCATAGGTCAGATAGGAAGAACCTCCCTTTTCTCTCCCCTCTTCAATTCTCTCCAACTGTGATCTGCACCATTTTCCCTTTTCTCCCGTATCTAAAGCTCCATAGATGAAAACATTGGAATCGATATATTTCATCCTAACCGCTCCTTCATCCTTCGATCGTAATCTTTGTCTGAATCAACATCGATCTCACCGACACTTTCTGCTATCTCCTTCAATTTATCTACACCGCCTCTTTCAGCCCTTTTGATCACCAATTTATCGCCATCTGATTCGAATATGACTTTATCACCTGATCTTATATTGAAGTTCTTTCTAAATACTGAAGGGATCACGACTTGACCTTTAGGTCCGACTTTCATCTCGACTTCTATCATGGTTTATACAAATGTATTACATATATTTATACTTTCACATAACTCTAGGTAAAACAACCCTGCGGAGGAAACCACATCCTTTCATTGAACAAAATGTAGCCTCTCAATCATCCAAGAAAGTCGATCCGTCCTATTATGATCTTCGATTTTTTTCTTCCGATCACTATCTTATCGTCCTCTTCTTTGATCTCCACTTTTAAAACAAAAAGATTTAGATAATAAATATCGATTAGAGTCCGTGAAGTTAAAAGTCGTAAGGAAAATCCTAGAAAGGAAAAAATTCCATCTCCTCCTTCTCGTTACCAGCGTATTCTTTCTTTTACTGACAGTTACAAAATCGCACCTCGGTGCTCCTGAGACCTCAGTATTTTGGTACGCTTCAGGACTCTACTGGACTTTCTGGCCAGGCTTGATTTTAACCTTCTTAGGGATCTTACTATCCGTAAAGTATAGAAGGAAATACCTCGGTCTAGTCAGCGTTATCATACCCGTTTTTTTCCTTTACACCCTTCCATCCCTCGTCCACGACATGCTTCCCGTCTTCGATGTTTATCATGTGATACCTTCTGTTCTATCCATTGTAGAAACTGGAACTTGGGACATGGAAGCGATAACTTTCCCAGGTTCACACATCTATCAAGCAACAAGTCTGATGATCCTAAATTTAGAAGCCATGACCTACGCCCGTGTATTTCCCACTATACTAGCCTTATCCATCGTGATCTTCATCTATACCATCGCAAAGAACATCTCCAAAAAGTGGGCTCCTATAGCGCCTCTCACCTTCTTCGCCCTATATTGGTATATGGAGTTTCACTTGGCGAGACAGCCGTTCAGCTTGATGTTATGGACCGCTTTTTGGCTCGCCCTTTTCTTGTACCTGGATAAGAGAACTTATCGTTTAGGAATAATCACCGGGTTGATCCTCCTCGCTCTGGTTCCTTCCCATCCCGGGATGTTGATAATAGTTTCTTTCAACATGTTAGCTCTCACGCTGGTAACTTTGATCTCATTTAGAGATAAAACTGAGAGCGAGTACCTTTATCCCTTCATGCCTCTGCTCCTCACCTTCGGAATACTCGCTGCTCTTTTCTACGCTTTCATCCCAGTTATCAATGAATACATGAATTCTATCTTTAAAGATTTCATGGAGGCTGTAGAAAACGGCGCCTCAGAGATCTCCTTAGTAGGAGGACCTACCACAACGAGCCTGCAATACGAGTTCGTCAACAGGTTGAGGATGGTTGCTGGAGGTCTTCATTCACTCCTAGGCCTTTTAGGTTTTATCGCAATCTACAAAAAAGTACCCAAGAAAGCTTTACTATTAGGTGCTTGGTTCTTTTCTATATATCTCTGGCTCATCTATCCTCTCACCCACGACGGACATTTGATGGAGAGAGCTTTCCTCTCTTCGCTCATCCCCGCTTCTATCCTCACAGTCGCTCTTCTAAAACACACCTGGCCGAACAACTTTGAACTCAGGAACTTCGTTCAGATTTCTGTCGTAGTGACCATAGCAGCCTTGCTCCTCTCGGTTCCAATAACAAAAAATAGTATAGACACTATCGAAACACCGTCCCGTTCAGCCTACGAAGGAGGTGTCTTCGCAGAGAACAACTTTGACGATAGAATTTACGTGACTGACACACACCACGGCATGTTCAGGTATATCGAATCTACCGAGAGCGATGATCACTCAACAACTTGGCAGTTCCGATCTAGAAGTAAAGCCGCTCCCGACCAACCTTACGGTTACCGCATACCTAGAACTGACAGACACCTCTCCCCTATCCTATTCACCGACTACTTCAACAATTACTTAGAGATACGCTACGGGAACACGACCGCGGTAAATGAGATCGAGAGGTACGAAACGGAAATATCGCAGAACTCGGCTAGAATATATGATTCTGGAGGAGCCCGCCTATACTCGGACCTTTCAGACTGACCAAAACCACTTTCTGAAGAAAGAAAAGAATTTATAAGATTGGAC
Source organism: uncultured Thermoplasmata archaeon (assembly GCA_964603805.1). GTDB lineage: Archaea > Thermoplasmatota > Thermoplasmata > Halarchaeoplasmatales > Halarchaeoplasmataceae > Natronoplasma. The sequence continues at coordinate 3,868 of CAZRWG010000054.1, read as the reverse complement.
ATAATCCAATAGGTAGGTAGAAATAGCTTGAGAGTGAAGATCAAGGAAAAACCCTGGGACCTGTTCATCGTCGTTCTACTCACGACCCTTTTGATTTTAGTTATAGCTTTAATTCCGGAAAGCATCTGGAGAACCATCCTAGGGTTACCGTTCATCCTTTTCCTGCCAGGATACGTTCTCATCTCTTTCCTCTTCCCTGAGGACGAACCTTTAGACCATATAGAGAGGATAGCTCTCTCTTTCGGTCTGAGTATAGCTATAACTCCTCTCATCGGATTACTTTTGAATTATACTTGGGAGATCAGTTTGCTGCCCATATTGTATTCACAATCTCTATTCATCTACACTTTCTCTCTCCTAGCTTATTTAAGAAGAAGATCTATACCTTCAGAAGAGTTGTATACCATAAAATTCGAGATAAATCCACCGGATTGGGAGGACTACGATATAATCGATAAAGCTCTTGTAATCGCTACAGTAGGTCTTCTCATCGCCTCCGGAGGACTGGCCTATCATATAGCTACGACTCCAAGAACTGGTGAACGTTTCACCGAATTCGGTATTTTAGGTGAAGGAGGAATGGCTGATGACTATCCAACCAATCTAACCGTAAATGAAAATGGAACTTTTTCAGTGATGGTGATCAATCGAGAACACGAGAGTGTGAATTATACTCTCGCGATAGGATTGGGCTACGAATTCGAAGAAATGAATTCTATCGGAGAACTCAACCAAGAAGAAAATTACAATTTTACTCTAACTGATAACAACACCTACAGACAGACTGATCTTTCCCTCGAACATGGAGAAAAATGGAATCAGACGATGAACTATTCTGTTGAACAAGGAGGTTTCTATAGGTTGTCGTTCTTCCTACTCAGAGACGGTGAAGTCTACAGAGATCTTCACTTATGGATTCTAATAAGGGAGGAATAGCTTGACAGAAGTAGAGATCAGTAGAAGAGGTCAGATCTTGATCATCCTTCCTATAATCCTGGTAGCTATCTCGATATTGACAGGAGAACCTTACACCGCGATAACTGCAGCTTTCCTTTTTTCTCTCATTTTCTACTCGCGCTACGAAATCACGAACTGCTCGGTCGAAATAAAAGACGAAATCTCTAAAGATAATAAAGTCGTCGATGAACCCTTCAAAGTCAAACACACTTTGAGAAGTGATAGAGAACTTGACCTCAGTATCTCCACCTCTTTGAACGATGAGTTTGAATCTATAGAAAATGTCTCAGAAAAAGAAGTCAAGAGCAACTCTCAGATCAGCTACAAAGTAAATCCAAAAAGTAGAGGTTATCACAAGCTCGGAAAGTTGACTGTATGGCTTTACGATCCTTTAAAGATCTATAAGAAGAAAATAGAACACTATATCGAACAAAATTTCACAGTACAGAGTTCAAGAGAAGCTATAAAGAAGGCAAAAACGTACTCTAAGAGAAGTTATGCGGAAGAATTCGTCGAAGACCCTTTCGCTTTCACGATCAGATCGAACGAATTCGAAGGTATACGGGAATTTCATCCCGGTGATTCGCTCAGAGATATCCATTGGAAGTCATTTTCCAAATTCCAGAAGTTGATGACAAAAGTCTATGAGAGTATTTCTCCCATCAATACCCATATTTTTTTGGATTGTTCGCCCTCCATGAGGAGAAGGCTACCCGACGGTACGACGAAACTCGATCATTCGATATATATATCTCTCCAGATGTTGAAGAATTTCGATATTCAAGGCCATGAAATAGGTATGACCGCTTACGATCACAAAGATACTATATTTCATCAAAATCCTGAATCAGGTGAAGCCGCTTTCAAAAAACTTTATCAAAAGGTCAGTGAACTCCCAGGAGCTGTCGAGTCAAAGAACGTTCCCACTAAAAGATACGAGGATTCGATAGATCTCTATGATCTAGAGGGAGAGGAAAAAAGCTTTGCAGAACGAGTCGGGAAATTCATCAATACTTCGAGCCGAAAACATCTTTCCGGTGTACTCTCATCTGTAGACCAGCTCAGAGCCCGTGGAGAGACAAAAAAACTAGTGATCATAATCTCAGACCTTGAGATGCAGCCTCAGGCAAATTTAAAGGCTGTCGAGTATTTGAGAGAAGCGGACAATAAAGTGTGGTGTATCGTTCCTTTCAGCCCTTGGTACGAAATCACAGAAGTAGACGAGAAAACGCTTGAAAACGCATACCAGGAATATGAAAGACTAGAAAAGATCTTAGGAAAGTTGAATAGATTGGGATGTTTATTATTTGAACTCCATCCAGATAAGGAAGGATTCACAGTATTAGAAGAGAGAGGTGAAAGAAAAACATGAAGAAACTATTGACTCATCTGTTAGGCCCTCTTTTGATCCTATCCACCATCTATCATTCCCAAACTCTTTACTCTTTTATAGCTATAGTACCTTTCCTACTAGTATCCTATGCCGTAGAACAAGAAAGACTAGTATTTCCTTCTTTGATTTTAGCTACTATGATCTCCACAATTTTCATTTCGTCGGGATCCATGAACGAGATCTTTTCTTTACTTTTCTTCTCGTTAACTTTCGCTCTGCCTCTTTTCTTTTATTGGCTGATAAATCTATCCAAAGAACCAAGATTTAAACCGGTCACGATCGCTCTTTCATTCGTTTTATTCACTTCACTTCTTTTCTACCTACTTCCAGAAATGCTAGATATTACAGAATTCGTCCTCTCTCCCGGGAACAGATTACCTCAAATACTCATGTTCTTTGGGTCTGGTATGATCATCGCGATACCTTACCATGTTTTACTATCGTTAAAAAGTTAGGCTGAAGAAAATTCACCTTTTGGAGCTTCAACTCTCTCGTCGATGATTCTCTCCAGAATCTGAGTAGCGGTTAGATCTTCAAGCTCTGCCTCTACTGAAACTGTCAATCTATGAGGTAGAACTCTCCTAGCCATCTCTTTCACATCGTCCGGTATCACGTAATCTCTTCCCTCGATCAGAGCGTAAGCTTTAGAAGTGTAAAGTAGATGTTCCCCTGCTCTCGGCGAAGCTCCGACAACCAACTCTTCTACATTCCTAGTTTCAAGAATCATATCTCGGATATATTCAAGTACAGCGTCTGAAACAAAAACAGGTTCATGAAGCCCTTCAAGATCATATCCTAAACCATTATCCACCTTATTCACATTCCCTAGATCCCAATCTGTGTTTTTACTCTTAAGCATATCTAATTCTCTGTCGGGATCGAGATAACCCATATTGCTTTTTATCATGAATCTGTCCAACTGCGCCTCCGGTAAGGGATAGACACCTTCCGTTTCGATGGGATTTCTCGTTGCGACCACGAAAAAAGGTTCTGGAAGTTTCAGAGTTTTACCTTCGATAGTCACCTGATTTTCCTGCATCGCTTCTATAAGAGCAGATTGGGTTTTAGGCGGCGCCCTGTTGATCTCGTCCGCCATCAAAACTTGAGCGAATACTGGCCCCTTTCTCAATTCGAAACTACCATTGTTCTGATCATAATAATAGTGCCCAGAAATATCAGCGGGAAGCATATCCTGGGTGAACTGTATCCTCTCGTAATCTAAATCGACAGCTCTAGTAAATACCTTTATCAGAGTTGTTTTAGCTATCCCGGGAACGCCTTCAAGTAATAGATGTCCTCCAGTCATCAAACAGATAAGAAAATCGTCTATCACTTCTTCATAGCCTATTATCACTTTATTTACTTCTTCTTTAACTTTCTGAAACTTTTTTCCATAGGTCTCTAAATTTTCCACGCTAACCATCTCCTTTACCATTCTCAACAAGGCGTTCGTTTATCATCTCGAGTTTATCTTTATCCCAATCGGGATGATTATTTAACACTTTTCCGACAGGATCC
>CAZRWG010000053.1:0-7452 GCA_964603805.1 uncultured Thermoplasmata archaeon | reverse complement strand
TATCTCTCCCCTGAACCTAGAATGTTGGTCGGAGTAGCTAGAGAACTAGACCTAACTTGGGAGTATATTACAGCTGATGAATATAGAGAAAATGGTCTCCCTCTAGGAGATATCGTGCTTGTACATGGAGGGGTTACAGTACCGGGTAAATACTTAGGAGGTACGCCTTTAACAGTAGAAGAGGCTGAGGATATAGCTCAGGAACCTGGAGAAACATTTTTAGGTGGTCCTTTGGCAAGATATGAAGATGTGCAAGGATATGACCACTATGCTACAAAAGATCTTGCAGCTTATTTCTATGATTCTCTATTTGGAGAAGGTGTGGATAGATGGGCTAACCCTCAAGAGACAGAGGATTGGCTTAAATTTGGTCATAAGGTGGTTGAAAGACACCCTCTTTATCCGGATCCATTGCTATTGGAGATGACGGCTTATCGTGGCTGTCCTCGATACTTTACTGGAGGATGTTCTTTCTGCTCTGAACCCGACTACGGCAAACCGAAGTTTAGAGATCAGGATGACATAATTGAAGAATTTGGACTACTCCATGAAAAGGGGATCAAATACTTTCGACTAGGCGGACAATCTTGTACGGTAAGCTACAAGGCTGAGGGCATAGGAGAAAAAGAGGTGCCTAGCCCTCGACCAAAAGAGATCGAGAAATTGTTTGGAGGTTTAAGGGAGAAATGCCCCGATATAGAAGTTTTACATGTAGATAATGCGAATCCTGCTGTAATCGCCGAATATCCGGAAAAGAGTAGAGAAATTATGAAAATACTAGTCGATTATACGACATCAGGAAATGTTCTCGCTTTGGGGATGGAATCCGCAGACGAAGAAGTTATTACGAAAAACAATTTGAATTCGACTCCTGAGCAGGTTAAAGAGGCTGTTCGGATCATCAACGAGATTGGGAAACAAAAAGGAGCGAATGGAATGCCGAAACTTTTACCAGGTCTTAATTTTCTAGGAGGTTTGAAGGGAGAAAGTAGAGAAACCTACAAGAAAAATTATCAGTTTTTGGAGGAATTATTGGGAGAAGATCTGCTTTTAAGAAGAATAAACATAAGGCAAGTACTATCGCATACTAAAGAATTTAAAGTCAGATATAAAAATGAATTTAAGCAGTTTAAGAAAAAAGTGAGAGAAAACATCGATAATCCTATGTTAAAAAAGATGCTCCCTTCCGGCACGGTTCTGACAGACGTATTCATGGAAAAGATAGATGGAAATGTCACATTTGGACGTCAGATCGGTACTTATCCTTTACTAGTCGGAGTCGAATATGGTTTAGACTTGAATGAATACTACGACGTAATGATAACTGACCACGGACAGAGGAGCGTTACAGGTGTCCATCATCCTTTTTATGTCTCTGAAGCTTCTTTCAGCCAACTTCAAAAGGTTCCAGGTATCGGAAAGAAAAGAGCAGCTACGATATTTAGAAAGAGACCTAAAACCGAAGAAGAGTTGGAGACAATAATAGAAAATAAAGAAAGTTTGGGAAAAATATTAAAATTTGTGGATTTCAAAAAGTGAGCAGTCTTATGGAAGAAATAAGTGTTAATCCTGTCTGGTCTGACAGCATGGGCGCAAAAAGTCTTTGCCTGAAGATAGAGACCTCTGATATCTCTATAATCATCGATCCAGCAGCAGCTGTTATGCAGAAGAGTTTTCCTATGAAGACAGAACGAAAATATGCTTTATTGGACGAGGCGAGAAGTAAGATAGAAAAAGCTTCGAAAGAGGTTGAACATGTTTTCATCTCTCATTACCATTACGATCATCACTTTTTACCCGATACGAGCGGTATAGATTTTTCTTCCGTTTACTCTAACAAGGAGATATGGATAAAAGATCCTAATAGATGGATAAATCCTTCTCAATGGAAGCGAAGTAGAAAATTCCTGCAGGTACTGCTAGACCATCATGACGATGAAAAGGACCTTTGTGAATTCAAATTTGAACCGGATGAAGAGAAGTACGATGACCCTCTGAACGAACTTCCTCTTCTGCAGGAGATCGACGAAGGAGATTATGAAGAAAGGAGAAAAGAGCTTCACGAGAAATGGAGAAAAAAATTCTTCAAAAGAACAGACATGTGGAATAATGAAGAACATATTGAAGAACCTTTAGACAACATCCATTATGCTGATGGTGAAACTATTAAAATAGAAAACACTAAAATAAGATTTACAGAACCCCTTTTTCACGGTATAGAGTATTCGAAAACAGGTTGGGTTGTAGCGATGATTGTTGAGAAAGGATCAGATAAGTTTCTCTATACCTCTGATATTCAAGGGCCTACTATTGAGGATTATGCTGAATGGATAATTCGTGAAAATCCTGATTTCTTGATCATGGACGGTCCCGCGACTTACTTATTGGGTTACATGTTGAATAACTTCAATCTGAAACGTTCTGTAAAGAACGCCTCACGTATCATAAAAGAATGTGAATTCGAAACGGTGCTTTATGATCATCATATCACTAGGGAGGCAGAATTTAGAAAGAAGACTGAGAAGATTTGGAAATCTGCCGAATGGGCGGAGGGTGAAGTACTCACATACAGAGAATATCTAGAGGATGAAACACCGTTGGTAGAAGAACTAAATTAATCTATTCTATCTAAACCGTCTTTATATCGTTGTGAGAAAGAAGCGTATTCCTCTTTGATCTTTTTCCACTTCTCTTTATATTCGTTGGAGATCTGTTTTATTGTTTTTGAAGGAACCCCGACCGCGACTTCTTTGTCATTTATTTCCTGTCCGCTTTTAACTACGGCACCTTCTCCAACTACACTCCATCTTCCAATCTTCGCATCATCGCTGACTATAGCCCCCATCCCGATTATAGCATAATCATCAATCACACCACCGTGTATTATAGCACCATGCCCTATGGTGACCCAATCTCCGATAACCGTTTGTTCTTCAGGTCTAGCGTGTACGACACAATTCTCTTGAATATTAGTGTTATCTCCTATTTTTATCGTGCCGTAATCGCCTTTGATCCTAGCTCCTGGGGCGATGTAACAGTTGTCTCCTATTGTAACTTTGCCGATTATTGTTGCGCTTTCTGCCACGTAACTTTTTTCTGAAATATCTGGTCTCCTACCTTCGAATTCATATATCGCCATAGAACTGCATTGTTTAAAACGATTAAAATTCTTCGTTTCATGGAAAAGGATATTATCGACTACCGATAATTATGATGATAATGAAATACGTTCTCGATACTTCGGCTATCCTTTCAGGTAAGGATATTCCTATGGATGAAGATATGTACGTGCCTCCAGGAGTACTTTCAGAAATAAGTGAAGGGGGACGTTGGCATCGCAAGTTAGAGATGATGAAATCCGCAGGGCTTACGGAAATGCAACCACCAGGTAATCTGATGGATAGGGTCAAAGACCAGGCGAGCAGAACAGGAGACGATATACGATTATCTGAAACCGATATAGAAGTCATAGCTTTGGCGATCTACGTTGAAGGAGTAATTCTTACAGACGATTATTCTATACAAAATCTTGCAAAGTCCATGGATGTAGAATACATAGGTGTAGCTCAAGATGAGATTGACGAGGAGTGGGAGTGGAGTTACCGGTGTGAGAAATGCCGCAGATGGATCAAAGAGCCAAAAAAGGAATGTCCCCGATGTGGAGGGAACGTAGTAAGCGCTAAATTAGTCAGGTGAGATTCAACTCTTGATGGTTTTTAGTATATTTTTTCCTCTTTTGGCGGTCTCTTTTTCAATATCCTCATCTTTTTTTTCGATATTTTCTAAGAAACTTTTTACCTGCTTCATAATATAATCGATCTGATTTTTTCTGTGTTCCTCATCTATAGGTTTTTCTCCCTGAAGTTTCTGGTTTCCTTCATGAAAACCTTCAGAGAAGTACCAATCCTTGAACCAAGTAAATCCTCTTTCGAAAAGCTCATATCCTAATCTTGTACACGGCTCAGGTACTCCTCTTGAGAGTTCTTTCATAGTTTTTTTGTCATGATGGTATTCAATGAATATTCTACTACCTTCACCCATCTGAGAAGTCAAAATATCTAGAAGTTCGTCTTCAATCTTCGAATCGAAATAATCGAATCTATCTTTATCGAATATTAGGTATTCTTTTATAGAGAACATCTCCATCCAAGGTTGGTAATAAGGCCCTTTTCCTTTATAGATGCTCATCCGCATCAACCTTTTTTCTTCACTTTTTCTATTTAAATATAAATCAAAATATTTCTGATTTTTTATCCTACCCTCTTCAAAATTCTTACCGATTAGGGAAAAATTAGTTCTTTGGATCCCTTCTTTAAGTTCATCTATCAATTTCTCATACATATGTGAACCTCTTATCTATTGCCATATGCTTCGGTTACTTTCTTTTAGCCGTATAATTATTTTGCCTTTTTTTACATACTAGTATTTGCTGGGCTGAATTATTTGTCATTGGTGATTCATCGAAATCTCCGTATTTATGCTCAATTTTAAATTCATTGTATTTCAAGATAGCGTCCACTTCTTTTGGGAACCAAATCCGGATCGTCCACTCTTTTTCCTCTTTTTCTTGGTTCGAATCATAAAACCAAGATAGATGCATTAATTGTTTTGCTCTCTCGTAATCTGTACTTTCGGTGACTTTCACTTCCCCTTTCGGGCCTTCGTATTCTGTAACCTCGTGCTCCTCTGCGGGATCTCTATTTAATATATTTAGATCTGGGTTGAAGAACTCGACTATGAATCTTCCATCCGGCTTTAGATGTTCCCTGACGTTCTCTAAGACCTTTTCCATATCATCAAGGGTCAATATATGATGAATCGAGTTGAATGGTATGAAAATCATTTTGAATTTTTTATTTAACGAAAAATCTCTCATATCCCCCTTTATCCATTTGATATCTAAATCCTCTTTATCAATTTTCTCTTTTGCTCTCTTTAATAACTTATCTGAGATATCTAATCCAATTATTTCATGGCCTTCTTCAGCGATAGGGATCGTGATCCTCCCGGTCCCACAACCTAATTCCAGTACAGGATCACCGTATTTTTCTACCTGACTTTTATAAAAAGGTATATCTACATCTCTTTCAGTCCATGCATCGTAATGTTTACCATCAAAATAGATTGACAATTCTTTTCTTCTCATGATGCCACTTTACCTATCTATTTTTTAAATAATAAAGTCTATTGACTTGATCGTGTTCCTTGAATTCAACCTCGATCTTTTTAACTATTTCAAAATGTTCTCCCAATAAATTTATTACTTTTTTGTCTTCAAGATTCCAAAAATAGAGTCCACTTTCTTCTTTATAGAAATCATCCTGTATCTTTTTGGCATTCCATTCCTCTAATTGACTCGGATCTACATAATCATTCATTTTAAGGAATATTTTCCCTCCTAGTTTGATGATCCTGTTGAACTCCCCTAACAATTGAATAGAGTCTTCTGGTAGGAGATTATCTATAACATTTGAAAGTATTCCGGCATCGAATTCTTCGTTATCGAACTTTGAAAGTTCTTTTACATCTCCTACAACTACACTGGTTTGAGATAATACATTGTTCTCTTTAGCGAATCTTTTTGCACTTTCGATGGCTTCTGGACTTATATCAATCCCTACGCCTCTTTTAGCTCCCTTTGCTAGACATCTCAATAATAACTTTCCGTTACCACATCCGAAATCGATTATCGAAGAATTTTCATCCACCAACCAATCTAGACACTCCTCTATCTCAGCTATTTGGAACGGTTCAATGTAATCAAAACTTTTTTCACTATTCTGAAATATATCGTTCCAAAAATCTATAGTATCTTTATAATTTTTCTCATCAGGGTTCATTTTGTCCTCCACAGAGGTATTCTTAATTTGACTATATAATTTTATTGGGATATTCCTTAGGAAAATTAAAAGTATCTTTTATGCATGTATTATATGATATGAACCTCGAAAATAGTGTAGTTTTAGTAACCGGCTCTAGTTCAGGTATAGGACGGGAGACTGCTATAAAATTCTCTGAAGAAGGCAGCAAAGTCGTTGTCACTTACAATCAGGGAGAAGAGAGAGGAAAAGAAGTTGTGGAAAAGTGTAGAGAAAATTCAGAAACCTTGTTGGTGCGTTTAGACGTAACCGATAAAGAGTCTATAAGAGATGCTGTAAAAAAGATAGTCGAGGAATTTGGGCAGATTGACTTACTAGTTAATAATGCGGGGATTTTGAAAAGTGGATTTCTAGAGGAATTAGATTTTAAGGAAATAGAAGAGCAGTTAGAAGTCAACCTAAAAGGTCTTATACAAACCACAAAGATCATTCTTCCTCATTTGAAGAAAGGAGGAAGAGGTATGATTATAAACATAGCTAGCGGTCTAGGAAAGAGAGGAAGTTCTGAGGTATCTATTTACTGTGCGACGAAATTTGGAGTTAGAGGTTTTACTCAGGCTATAGCAGAAGAACTCTCTCCAGATGTAGGTGTTTATGTAGTAAATCCGGGTATGACCGCAACCCCAATGACTGATCATAAAGGAGAAGATCCAAAGAAAGTGGCTGAAGTGATCTTGAAAACGGCGCAGGAAAAATTGGGAAAAAGACCAGGTCAAGATATAGATGCAAGTAAGCATATATGAAAAAGAGAAAGGGTTTTTCATAGAAGTTTTAGTGTCTCTTCCATGAACGCAGGTAGATCGCCTGGATGCCTTGAAGTTACGAGATTTCCATCCACCACGACTTCCTGATCTAGGAATTCTGCACCGGCGTTCTCTAGGTCTGTTCTCACTGAGTAATAGCATGTAGCTTTTTTCCCTTCTAGAAGATCTGTCTCCATAAGTAACTGAGCGCCGTGACAGATCGAACAGATGACTAGTTCGTTATCTACTGCATCTTGAGCAAGATCCACGATATCCTCTTTTATCCTCATCCTGTCAGGCCCTCTTCCTCCTGGTATCACTAAAAGATCATAATCGGAGGCATCCACATTTTCTGCCGCTTTGTGCGATCTTATCTTCTGACCGTTCTTGCTTTCGTATATCTCGTCGGCTTCTTCAGCAACGAGATCGACTTCAAGACCAGCTTCCTGTAGCCTGTAGTACGGATATGTCAGCTCTGTATCTTCAAAACCGTTCTCTAAAAGAACTATAGCTCTAGACATGTTATTCACCAATTGTATTTACTTATTGCATGTATTAATGTTTTTGTAAGCCGAGAGGAAAGATTAAATTACCCGGACAATAGATAATAGAAGTAATATTGGAGGAAAAGTATATGTTATTTAAAAGAATAAAATCTGAAGGGCTTGCACATTACTCCTTTATAATTGGGGACCAGAACGAAGCAGTGGTCATAGATCCTAGACGGGATGTACAGAAATATATTGACATCACTTCTCAGCATGGTATGAACATAAAGATGGTATTAGAAACTCATAGAAATGAAGATTACGTGATCGGATCGTATGAAA
>CAZRWG010000052.1:0-7496 GCA_964603805.1 uncultured Thermoplasmata archaeon | reverse complement strand
TCGTAACAAGGTATCTGTAGGGGAACCTGCAGATGGATCACCTCCTACGTAATTAACCCTCACAGGCTTGGTGAACAAACACCAATTTTCATTATACGTCTAAAAAATAATCCTATTTTACTTAGCCTTTCCAAAGAATAGAGTTCAAATTACCCTCATAATTTTTGATCCAAAGAATCTCCACCTAGAAGGACAACCCTGCTTCTTTCTTTTTCCTGAAGTATCTCTATTCCGATCAATTTACTCAATTTCTCAGCGAATCCTTTGACACTCTGATGGGAAGGCATATTGTCTATCGACATCCTTCTACGGGAATCGCCTACGAATACGTATCCTTTCGCCTCTATAAAATCTGGATCTGCCTTCTTTAAAAGTTTTGCGTATTCAGATTCCCACCCAATATTCCATCCTTTTACCAGTGTGTGCCTAACGACAGTTCGAGTATTTAAAGAACCCAATAATTCTAAACTTTCGTTCAATCTGTCCCATAATTTTGTAGATTTAGGTACACACAATCTCTCGAATATCTTTTTGTTAGGCGCTGCTAGAGTGATATATAATTGTGTAGGAAGCGGATCTAGTTTTTCAAGTATATCGGGTCTTGTTCCGTTGGTAACAAGGAATGTTGTCATTCCTCTTTTTTCGTATTCTCTTATCAATCCGCCTAGATGCGGATACATACTGGGTTCTCCCGCCAAACTTATAGCTACTTGATTTGGATTTCTCGCCTCTTCCCACATCTCTTTCGAACACCTTTTTTCTCCTCCGAATCCACTAACGAGTTCTTTCTGGGCTTTTAGACTTTCTTCTACGATTTTTTTAGGCTCGTCAAAATTTATCTTATCTTCATCTTGGTAATCCTGATATCTCCAGCAGAAGAGACAGGATTGATTGCATGTATTTAAGGCGGGCGACATCTGTAAACATCTGTGGCAATCTATACCATAAAAATCTTCTTTATAGCAGGAATCACCATTGATGAGTTTTTCTCTCACCCAGTGACATAATTTAGCTCCGCTTTCTTCACCTGTCAAGGCATATCCGTGCTTTCTTAGAATCTCTTTTTTTTCTTCATCCATAATATTAAAACTCCAGTAAAGAACGTTGGTTTTCTTGTTGTTCTTTTTCTTCTTCTTTTTTCTGATCTTGATCCTTTTTCTTTTTCATCTCTTTTGACTCTTCTTTAAATAAGGATTTTACTTCTTCTGAGTGTTCTTTTTTCCCAATTAGATATGCGGCTTCTTGAGGAGTCAAATTCCACTCTCCAACAGCATATTCTCTAAATCTCGTTTCTTCTTTCATCAGATATATTATATAATGAAAGAACTCTGATCGAAATTTGTCGGTAGAGGTATGTATCTTTGGAGCCACTTTTTCACTGATTTTTCTTTTCATAGAACGTTTTCCTTTCGAATTACTCATCTTTCTTATCCATTGAGGAAAAGAATATCTCGTCCAACCGCTATGCTTGTGATTCTTAGCAGAACAAACACCGGCTGTCATCAAGGATGTGCTATAGCTCCACAGACGATAGGCCTGCCTTCTCCTAACTCTCCCCAGATAAACATCGGACTTAGACAACCACCTGTATCCTTCATAAAGTTCTGAATCGTCTTTATATTCGCGGGGAAGATTTTCATCTATCCAAGTTATCAAGTTGGAGGGTTCCTCATCTAGAAATCGAACACTTTTTTTAGCTTCCAATGGATTTTTATTCTTTAAAATTTTTTTCAGGGTTGGAAATATATCAGCTTCTCGATTTCTACTGCCTAAAACTGTTAAATCTTCTACTTCTATCTTCTCTTTACCAGCAGCAACGCTTTCAAGATCTCTAATTGCAGATCTTAAGTCTCCTTCAGAATATTCTGCTATCCTGTCTAAGACCTTTCCATGGTATTCTATCCCTTCTCTTCTACAGATTTTTTCTAAATGGGTTTTGATTTCTCTTTTGTCTATCGTCTCAAAATCTATTTTTTTACATAAGTTTTTCAACTCATTGGAACGTCTCGTCAAATCGTAATAGTCATTAGCTATCAAGATCACAGGTTGCTCAGTTTTTCTAATAACAGAAGAGATTTCATTTATACCTCCTCTATCTTCCTTACCAAATATGTTATCTGCTTCGTCAATCACGAGGAGGGTCCGTTTTCCATCTTTATATGGGGTGAAGTCTCCAGATTCTGAAAATGTATCATCAACTGCACTTCTCCCGACAAATTTCTTTATCGATTCTCGATTTCTTTGATCTGAGGCGTTCATCTCCAAAACTTCCCAATTCATATGATTTGCTAAAGCTAAAGCTGATGAGGTTTTTCCAATCCCTGGTTTTCCTGCGAGTATCGCCGCTTTTTTGGAAGGTTTTCCGGAGACCCATTTACTAGCCCAAGTTTTTAATTCCCGAATAGCGGTCCTATTTCCAACCACATCAGATAGATCTCTAGGTCTATACTCTTCAGTCCAATCTTTGTTCTTTTGGAGGGTCTCTGTAGATTCTGATTCCATCGTACTTTGAGATTGCATCCTGTCTTATTTTAACTTAATCCTTGACTGCTCCTACAACTGTCACAGCTATACCAGCGCCGACTAAGCCGTATGAAGAATAATCTATAAGAGTTTTAGACCTGAGATCACCATCATGAACCCAGAATTCGAAATTTTGTATTATCCCAGATTCTTAAGTGTTATTCGCCCGTACACCTCATCTCCGATTTCTAAGTCTGTAGAATTTTGATTTCCTAAGATTACGATTAGATTATCATCGATCTCTACTGGGATACCCCCTACTAATTCTTCGAGGATATCGCCTATCCAACCAGGATATTCATTCACTTCAGTGACTGTTCCGTAAACGAGAACTGTGTCCCCTTCATCGTAGGACTCAAATTGATTTCCATCTTGGTCGTCTGCTAATTCACTGCCTGAAACACCAAAAAGCGGCCAGAAAGCTAGTGTAAAGAATAATCCAACTATGAGTAAGACCCCTCCTACTGCTAAGATGCTTTTCTCCATATTAAATGTATCATCTTAGCCTTTTAAAAAAGTTTATCCTAGATACCGAAAGATTTTTTATCTCTGTATAGATAAATCTTGAATATGAAAGAAGTAGATTATATCTGGATGGATGGAGATTTTGTCCAGTGGGACGATGCAAAAGTTCATGTCTTGAGCCACGTGATTCATTACGGTACTGGTGTGTTTGAAGGCATAAGAGCCTATGATAACGATGGCGTCCCGGCTGTCTTCAGATTAGATGAACATATGGAAAGATTCGTTAACTCCGCAAAAATACTCAATATGGAGCTCGACTACACAAAAAAAGAACTGATGTCTGTAATCGATGAATTGATATCAAAAAATGAACTCAAGTCCTGCTATATTCGGCCGGTAGCTTTTCGTGGTTACGGAAGTATGGGTGTTAATCCTTTGGACAATCCAGTCAACATAAGTATCGCCGTTTGGCCTTGGGGCGAATATCTCGGTGAAGGCGCTCTCGAGAAAGGTGTGAAAGTCCAGACGACTTCTTGGACACGACATCATCCCAATATTTTCCCGACTAAGGCGAAGTCTAGCGGTAACTACCTTAATTCTGTGATGGCTAAAATGGAGGCTGTGGAAAATAACTATGTTGAATCCATAATGCTCACTCCTACCGGTTATGTGGCTGAGGGAACTGGTGAAAATCTATTTTTTGTTAGAGATGAAGAACTTTACACACCTCAAACAGCAGATGTTTTAGAAGGGATAACAAGAGACTCAATAATACAAATCGCTGAAGATCTTGGATATACCGTCAATGTCGAAAAGATCACTAGAGATCAGATATACATCGCAGATGAGGCATTTTTCGTTGGTACAGCGGCAGAAGTGACTCCGATAAGAGAAGTAGATAGGAGAGAGATATCAAACGGTAAGGGCCCTATCACTGATGAGATTCAACAAAGATATTTGAAGTCTGTAAAAGGAGAAATAGAGAAGTATCAAGGATGGCTACACAGAGTAGAATAAAATACTTTACCCATTCTTTTTATTCAGTTCAACTCCGTAGAGAGTCTCAAAAAAGAACTCTTTCCGTTCTTCCTTTTTGATCTCATATTTTTTTCCCATAACTTCTTTTATAAGGTCAGTAGGCGAGAGGCTTGAGTAACAGAGATATAATTTTCCATCACCTCTCATATAATCTTCAGCTTCTTGAAGAAATTCTACTACTACTTCGTCCCCTCTTTTTCCGCCATCCCATCTATTATCTTCTTTTAATAAATCATCCTCGGGAAGATATGGCGGATTGAAAATTATAATGTTCCAATCATTTTCAGTAACATTTGAAAAAAGATTACTTTTTCTCACCGTGATATCTATATCATTTTGCTTCGCATTCGTTATGGTGTTTTCGATAGCTTTCTGGTCCTTATCAACTGAAAGAACATCACAACCGTAAACACTACAGTGAAGTGATATTATTCCGGAACCACATCCGATTTCTAAAACCTTTTCATCACCATCTACGGTCATCATTTCTAACAATAAAAAGGTATCATCAGAGGGTGTATATACCCCTTCATGAACCGAGATATTCAACTCTTTATTTAACTTCAATCTACGATCAGACCTCTTTTATCGTATTTTTATATTCTCTCATATACCAAGAGGCTTTCTCCAAGTTATCTTCATCCAAACTCAATTTTACATTTACAAGATTGCTAACTGCTACAATTCCCTTCTTTTGAGTTATTTCTTCCAACCTTTCCTCTAAGTTTTCCATTTCTTCCGATAAAATACGTGTTATATTTTTTTCTATCTCATCCTTGATTTTTTCTATTTTTTCATTAAATACTTCTTCTTTATCTTTGTTATTTTTTGCTTCATTTAAGAGTTCCACGAGATTTTTATTATCATCGTCTAGTCCCTGTATATCCTCAATCATTTCAGAACTCAAATAAACCTTTGTATCCACTTCCGTTTTCTTTTTCTGAATGTCTTTAATAAAACTTGAAGCATATATTAAAGCCTCGAGTGCTCCTTCGTAAGCCTTCAGACTCCATTTTTTCTCAATATTCTCCAGTATAGCTTCGCCTCTCCGATTAGCGGATAGGGCCTCTAGTTCATCAAATTCTTCACGTAATGTGTCCAATCTATCTCCTAATTCATAGTTCAACCTATCTATCAAACTCTCCTTCCAATCTGTAAGTATTTTATTCGCCTCCCTGTACTCCAGATCTTTGATCTTTATTATTGCGTCTTTCAAAGGTTCTCTATTAACCTTTATTTCGATTTCAGCTCTTTCTACAAGATTATTTAGTTCTTTAACATTTCTCACTTTTTCTTTGATCTGGGTAGGGATTTCAGTAGCTGTATCATCTAATTTTTCTTCTGGGGGAGGTATGATTTTTTCTTCATTAAGAGCCTCTTCTAATTTTTTAGAAGTCCTAGACAAAAGTTTCTCGGCTAAATCATATTTTTCAATTTTTATTAACCTTTTATATTGATCTATTTCATAATTTATCTTTTCCTTATTTATTAGATCCTTTTCATCCAATTTTTTGATTTTTTTATCGATTTTTTCGATCAAATCAGATAGATCAATCATTTTATTTGCAGATTCTATGAAATTCTCTGTTAAAGATATACTTTTTTGTAAATCGCCTTTCTTTCTAGCCTTGTTTGCGTTTTTCAAAAGTCCTTTCATCTCGTTTAGTTCAAGATCAGTCTCTCTTAATTTTGAGAGTTTTTCCCTTGCTTCTGCGAGATTTTCTTCTGATTTTCTTTTCAACACCTCCTCGTCTTCAAGATCCTTTATCTCCGTTTTAAGATCACTATTCAGTTCTTCGGATGTCTCTACTGCTTTCTCAAGATCTTCCTTTTTAATTAGATCCTCTACCTTTTCTATTTCCTCTTCATATTGGTTAGTATCCAATAATTCTTCATGTTCACTAATACGTTCTTCGATTTCTGAGATATTAGATTTAACTGACAAGATCTGTTCTCCTTTTTGTTTTATAGTTTCGAACCGATCGACGATCTTTTCTTGATCTTCCTTTCCTGTTTTAAATTTCTCTTTTGCTTCATCAAAGTCTCCTTTAATCATTTCTAAATCAAAACCCTTATTTTTCCCCTTTTCTATGATCTTCTCAATATTATTTAGATACTGATCCTTTATCATTTCTCCATATTCTAACCTTTCCTCCAACTTTTCCAGTATATTTTCAAAAAGATCCTCTGCATCTTGGAATTCTTTATTTTTGCAAAGTGCTTTAACCTTTTCAAAATCTTGGTTGATTTCATTCACAAATCCATCTTTCCCCTCTATGTTCTCGATCTTATCTTTCTTTGAAATCATTTCATCTAAATTTTCAGAGATATATCTCAAACTCGATTTGTTTTCAAGATAACCAGAAATCAAACTTGATACTTCATCCATATCTCCTTTTTCTTTTTCCTTTTCAGCTTTAGAAACGACATCTTTTATCCCGGTTATATCTTTGACTTTTTCAGATAGTTCTTCTGAGAACTCATCCAATTCTTCTATCTTATTCGACAGATCCACTACCTCATCTTCTGATAACGACTTTGCTCTTTTCAATACCTCTGTTATCATATTGAGAGCTTTTTCTTTATTTCCTTTTATCCTTTCCTCTGTCACAGTGTCCAATTCAGAAGTCAGATCTGAAATGTCCTTTTTGTCATCATCTATTATTTTTCTTAGAAGATTTCTAGCTTTAGATATCTTTTCGTCTAACTCTTTATCAATTTCGTCCTTTTCTTCAAGTTCTATAGCTTTCTTCGAGGTGGATGCTTTTAATTCTTCGATTTTATCCGCTAGTTCCTGAGGAGCTTTCTGTGCATCAAAAGCAAGTTTATATGCCTTAGCAGCATCTTCCGTTTCACCTATCTTTAAAGAAACTTTAGCTTTAGCATTCCAAATATGATCAAAAAGAGGATCTAATTCTATAACCCTATCAAGAGATTCTAGAGCTTTACGATTTGCACCCATACTCTCCAATATCGATCCTCTTATGAACCAGCTTTCAGCGTCTCCTCCATCCTCCAATATGTTATCTTCTACTTCGGCTAACGTCTTTTTCGGATCTTCGATGATCCCCCGGTCTGGAAGCACAACTTTAGAAAACAATTCTATATGTTCTTCACATTCCGCGCATTCATCTTTTTCATACCGTGTAAATCTGTCACAAATCGGGCATCTAATTTCAAGAGTAGTTTTTTCTTCTATTTCTTCAGTATTAAAAGAATCACTGACCTCTTCAAGGATTTTTCTAGCTAAGTTTTCCCCGATATGTTCGATAGAAGTAAGATCTTCTACTTCCGCTTTTTTCAATTTAGAGATCGAATCAAAATTTGCTTTGATCAGTGCCTTAGCAGTTAAATTCCCAATCGAAGGAATATTTGTCAGATTTCTTGTTATTTCTTCTTTAGAATTACTTTTTCCTTCTTTCATAAGTTTTCCTCATCAGATTTTTTGATTTGTAAATCATATTTATAAT
>CAZRWG010000051.1:0-7568 GCA_964603805.1 uncultured Thermoplasmata archaeon | reverse complement strand
TGGAAGAAACTCTCGCTTCAATAGAAATAATAAAAGATAATGATTCCTACAAAGCGAAAATTCAGAGCGGGTTAGGAAGATATGTGGAGTACGAAAATGAGGACTTCGAAAACTTGCTCCAGCAAGTCTACGAAGATATCCAAGAAGAACTAGGAACGACCATATAGAGGACCGGAAATTATAATTAAAAAGCATAGATAATCAGGTGAGATGTGATCAATATGCCAAAAGTGGAAAATGAGGACGAGTACGAAGAGATCCTATCTAACTACTATGAAGATAGGGGAGTGAGTTCTCTCATAACAATAGATATCGACACAAAAAAATCGGATAAGATCGCCAATGAGATATCTAAATTCAAAAATGTAGAGGATGTATTGCTTGTTACCGGAGACGTTGATTTCGTTATAAAGGCAAGATTCCAGAACTACGATCATATGAAAGAATTCTTGACTGAGAAAATCTCAAATCTAGATGGTGTTGAAGATGTTACCTCTCTAATGATCGTAACCTCCTATAAGGAGAGGGGGGAATTCATCGAGGCCGAAGAGATGATGGAAGAGGAATCTTAATCGATCTCATCCATCTTCCAATCTTCCCAATCTTTTTCTTTCAAAGCTATCATTAGTTCATCGGGAGTCAATAATACAGTATCATAATTACCCGAGTCATCAAGAGCTATCCTGGGACAGGCCGTATTCACAGCACATTCTAAACCAAGATCATCGATGGATCTCTTTTTTATTTCATCTACTTCTACGATGATGATTTCTTTGCCCTCCTTTTCTCCTATCCGCTGAAGAGCCTTTGCCGTCTTCATCCTTCTCTGTCCTTTTTTTCTAGAAACGATGATACCTATCTTAGAACATTCTTCAGCTTTAACTATCGCCGCGAATCTTTTTCTCAAAAAATCATCTCTTTCTTTTTCATCTATCATATCGACTTGGCCGGTAGAGGGATTATAAACCACGACATCTCTCATGAGAGAAAAAGAAAGGCCTAGTGGATGAAATCTGCCTGTGCCTATGTAAAGGTGAGTATCTGCGTCTGGAACTCTCACTGAATAATTACATCCCAATACCTGTCCTGGGTTTTTGATCCTGCTATTTCCCTCTCCGATTACCGTTTCGTAGTTCCTATCGAATAATATTTTTTCGACATTATCCAATTGATGTAAGTGCTGGATTGGTGCATATAAAGCTACTTTGCCTTTAATCTTTTCAAATAGCTCTTCTGGCATATCTTGGAACCTTGTACTTTTACCTGGAAGGTAGATTATAGGATAGTCAACTTTCAAGTCAGGGATCTCAGCATGACCTACGTGGACTAGAGCATCGTTTTCACCTATATCCTCGGGAATATCACAAGCACCATAACAAGATCCTCCCCAAACCACGGTCTCTTGGTCGAATAGTTCTAAAAAACGATCGACTTTTCTTTTTAGACCATCCGGTAATTGGATCATGATCTTTTCTGCCCCTAGTTTATCCAATTTAGATCTCGCCTTCTCCACATCGAATTCAAAACTGCCTATTTTGATCGTACTCATCTCAACTCACCCAATAAGTTCACTATCCTCTCGATAGACTTTTCGGTCACGTGGGGCATCACTACAAACCTCAGTCCGGGCGGATTTACCGTTCTTGAAATAAACCAATCCTCTTCAGCGCATCTTTCCACTAAAACTTTTGGCTTTTCGGTGTGAAAGGAGGCTATATTCATTGTAGGTTCAGTTATGAGGGTAAAATCATTCTCTTCCATCAAATCTACTAAATGATCAGTCTTATCCATGCAGTCCGAAATTATATCCTTATATCCTTCGATTCCTAAAAAATTCATCGTGGCCCAAAAAGCCGGAATCGAGGCACTAGCTCTGGTACCTCTGATGCTTTTCTGATCCTTTCCGGTCAGATAAGGCGAATCGACAGATATCTCGTTTTCACCGGTAGAATAGAAAAAGCCCAGCGGGATCGGGGACATCCCCATCTTATGAGGATCGAGTGATATAGAATCGATACCTTCTATGGACATATCTAACGTAGGGACATCAAATCCCATCATGTCAAGGAAAGGGATAACAAAACCTCCAAAGGCTGCGTCGACATGAAAAGGTATCTTACCTGAAAGCTCTGCGATATCTTTTATAGGATCTATAGCACCGTGTTCAGTGGTTCCAGCTATTCCTACTACTGCTGCGATATCGTCGTCTATCTTTTTCTCCATCTCATCCATATCTACAGTATAATCGTCCGTTAGAGACAGGTATTCTGCTTTCATATTCAGCAAAGAACATGCTTTCTCGAAAGAGAAGTGGGCGCTTTTAGGTAAAAGTACTTTCCGATTATCCGTTTTTTCCCGCGCTCTCCATAGAGCGATTATATTAGCTTCAGTACCACCTCCCACCGATATACATTTCATTCGATCTGCATTGATAAGTCCGTTTACGGCTTGGTGGATCTCTTTTTCCATCTTTTTAGTACCTGGATAAAGACCGGGATTTCCCAAGTTTGACTCTATAAACTGCAGGTAAGTCTCTTTACCCATATCGAGTGGTTCTGTACACATCGAAGCAAAGATTCTACCTGAAGAAAAATCGAAATCTTTCTTTTTGAAATCGTTAACCCTAGCTTTGACTTCTTCGTAATCCTTTCCATCCTTTGGAAATCTATGATTCAATTTAACACCTCTAATATTCATCTTCTACCGAGTTTCTTTATCTTTTTACGAACATACGTGATAGAGAGCAGAGAGAACAAAACTGCCAAGAAAACAGCTAATAGTGAAATGTCTCCAGCGACCAGTAATTCAAGTGAGGCTAGAAAATTGAAAGCACCGTGCATTATTACAGCCAGTAAATAATATGGAAGGAACAAATACCATCCCCCAAATTTCGCTCTTGTAACACCGTAGCCTGCCATAGCGCTGGCACTTCCATGTAAGAGAGTGCTTGCGATGCTCCTCAAGACGACTATACTTATAAATGCTGAACCGAAACCTTCTGCTAGATAAACTGAACTTTCATACAGAAGATTTTCGGTAGCTGCGAATCCAAGACCACAAGCTGCTCCGAAGATCAAACCTGACTCCATATCCGTAAGCGAGTGTTTAACAGAGAAGACACCTAAGACCTTGGTGAACTCCTCAACGAAGGGCGCTATGATAACTACTATCACAAGCGTTTGAACGGTCTCATCGGCTAAGAATTCATATTCACGCTGCAATTCCGGAGCGGATAGCACGCCTACAAACACCAATGATAATATTATAGCAAATATTACTGAAAGTCCTGCTCCCCATAAAAACGTCTTTGTGAGATCTGGCCAGCTTTTCTTACCGTACAACTCCGCATTTCTTATCCAAACAAGATATATGATCGAGGGTATAAAAGCTGACCCTACTAATATCGAGACGGTTATTAGTAACTCCTGGTTCATTCTGACAGGATAAAAGGGCGATTGGATAAATAAATTTTCTTATATCTTCACCGTCTCAGATTCTCATCGATCCATCTCAAATATTCTTTACTTGCCTCTATTATCGGAAGAGCGATTATCTCAGGAGTTTCATAGCTGTGTAACTCTTTGATCTTTTTTTCTACATCATCAAATTTGTCGGAGCGGGTCTTAATGAAACACATCCATTCTTCACTCTTTTCGATACTGCCCTTCCATGAATACGTGCTTTTGATAGGACCGTAGACCTGAACACATGCACCTAGATTTTGTTCGATCAGTTCTTCTGAGATCTTTTCAGCTTCTTTTTCACTGCTTGTGGTCGTCAAGACCATCATATAATTCCGATCCATATCTTCCCCACCTTTGTGAAATCTTTTAGCTATTCTAAAAGGTTTTTCACATCTCTAACAGCCTCTAAAACGTCTTCATCAGCTT
The DNA here is from genome assembly GCA_964603805.1 of uncultured Thermoplasmata archaeon. Taxonomy (GTDB): domain Archaea; phylum Thermoplasmatota; class Thermoplasmata; order Halarchaeoplasmatales; family Halarchaeoplasmataceae; genus Natronoplasma. The sequence goes on along the minus strand of CAZRWG010000051.1, from coordinate 3,678 downwards.
CTATATCTTCCATATCCAAGATCTTTTCTTTGATCTTTTCTTTATCTATTTCTTCATCCATCTCGGTGAGTATCTTACCGAGTGTTCGAACAGTTCGAGCTCTCACCCATTTATCGTTATCTCGCAATCTATCTCGCAATCTTCTGATAACTTTTTTTCTGCTCCTTTTGTTCAATTCCGCCATCTTCACGCTACCAAAGGCTTCAGCAGCTTTTTGTCTGATCTTCCATCTCTCCGATTCTAGAGCCGGTATGAGATCTTCAGCATAGGATGAAAAGCCAGCTTTAGCCATAGAAACTGAGACGAAAATCTCTTTAGCTTTGTTGATCGAATCTATCTTGTTTCTTAATTCCTCTAAATTTTCTTTTGAGATTCCAGATAAAGATTCGGAGATAGACCAAAGCACCCTTAGATTTTCTTCCTCTTCAAGTTGATTCAAAAGCAATTCTGCAGATTCGACTGTATCGATTTTTTCAAATGCATCGGCTACAGCGATCCTTATACTCGGTTCCTCATCATCCATCTTTTCTTTTATCTCTTCTATAACTTCTTCATCATCTAGCATGCCTAAACTCCTCAGAGCAGCCTCGACCACATATTTGTTATCATCATTTAGCCTCTCCACTAGCTGCGGCACATGTTCTTTATCTCCTTTTTTCCCCAATATTTTCACAGCCTCTTCTCTTATCCTCCAACTCTCGTCTTTCAAAGCATCTAGAAGTGCAGAAGAGATCTCCTCGCTCTCAACATTTCCGATCCCTTTGACCGCTATCTCTCTCATATCCTGGTCTCCGTCATGATATGCCTCTTCGAGAGGTGCTAAAGCCTTTTCTGTTCCTATCTCGCTTATCGCTTTGGCAGCGTTCTTTTTTACAGTATCGTCTTTCAAGTATTCTTCTATCTCATCTATCTTTTCTTCATCACCTATTTTACCTAGAGACTCTATAGCCTTTTTCCTGACTTCATCCTCTTTATCTTGGATAAGAGAACAGAGCTTCTCTTTTAATTCTTCATCTTGGAATTCTCCCATAGCGATAGCCGAGTCGTGCCTGACTTCCCAATCTTCCTCATCGGCGGCTTCTTTCAAAGCACGTTTACACTCTTCGCTTTGGAAATGACTCAAAGCCAAAGCTGAATTAGCTCTTACTGTCGGCTCTGGATCTTCCTTCAATCTTTCTATGAGATGGGGGAGAGCTTCTTTAGAACCTATCATCCCTAAAGCCTTTACAGCTTCCTCTCTGATCTGAACTTCGCTTTCGTTGAGAAGGTCGATCAGTTTTTCTATATCCTTCTCCTCCTTCAATCTCTCTATCTCGTCTATCATATCTATCCGATTTTATTTTGAATCTCTTCTCTCAATATCTTGCTTACCTTTTCACCATCGGCTTTACCTTTTAAATCCTCCATAACGACCCCCATCAATGGGCCTACTGCGCCCATCTCTCTTTCCTTCACAAAGTCGATCCTATCTTCTATAACTTCTATGATAACTTGCCTGATATCTTCATCGTCGACCGTTTCGAGTCCAGCGCTTTTGACCGCATCATCGACGCTTTTACCCTCTGCGATCTCTTTCAACAGATCGGGGATACCTTCTTTCGCAAATTCGCCTAAATCGTAACGTTGGAAAACTTCGAATAATTCATCGTCATCTATATTCTCAGTGTCATATTCCTCTTTTTCTAAATCCGGAAACGTATGTAAGAACGTATTCGCGACAACAGAAGGATCATCGCATCTCTTCAAACTCTTTTCGAAGAGAACGTCGTGCCCTTTTTTGAACAACTGTTCACTCTGCTGTTCGTTCAAGCCATATTCTTCTTGAAATCTTTCGATCTTATCTTCTGGTTTCTCAGGAAGTTGATCTCTCAATTTCTCCAACCTGTCTTCATCGATATCTTTTGGCGGTATATCTGTTTCAGGATACATCCTAGCCTCTCCAGCTAAAGGTCTCATAAAAACAGTCGTTCCGTCAGGTCGAGCTTGCCTGGTCTCTTCTGGTACGCCTTCAAGAGCCATCCCCGATCTTTCGATGACTTTTTGAAGTGCTTCTTCAGCCCGTTCTTCATGAGCCGTTACAAGAGCAAAAGCATCTTTTTCTTCAATATCTAGTTCCTTTTCCACAGACTTGATCTCTTCCTCTTCTATGCCGTACTTGGGCAGCTCGTCGCTATGAAATATTCCTGCAACGCCGGTCTTTTTTGCGTACTCTGCCAATTCCGGCCCGAGTAAAGCTTCGCCATCCTCGCCTCTCAACTGGTTATGGAAACCCCCCAGTTTCACCGCATATACACCCTTCCCTGTATCTAGATTACTGCTGATTATTCCGCTCTCGCACTCTACGAAAGCTTCTGTGACGTCGTATATCTTATCTTTTACTTTTGCATTTCTAGATTTAAGAGTCTCTTTAATATCTAAAAGACTGATCTGCCTTTCGACCTCTTTTTCGACATATTCGGGGATCATATCCAATTCCTGAACACCTTTCATTTCAACTCTCGCACCTTCCTCTATAGATACGTTCAAGTCTTCTCTTATACTTCCTATCCCCCGCTTCACTTTTTTGGTACCTCTGAAAAGACCCCCGATCTTCTGAGCGACTTCCTTCGCCTCTTCAGGAGAGTTCATATCAGGGTCAGTAGCTATCTCCACCAAAGGAATTCCCAATCTATCCAACCGGTAGACTTTTTCCTCTTCTTTTTCCTCGATACTTCTAGCGGCGTCTTCTTCAAGACACATCGTAGGTATACCTATCCTTTTTCCGTCAACTTTTAAAGCTCCACCAGTAGCGAAAAGTGCGGTCCTTTGAAATCCTGTAGTATTAGATCCATCTATGACTATCTTCCTCATGAAAGCGATCTCATCGACGATGTCAGCATCAGTGTAAAGGGCCATGGTCAAGGCTAGATCTAAAGCCTCCTCATCGGGGCCTTCTGGAGGTTCTTCATCTAATTCGACCAAACAGCTGGATCTTTCAGGTGCTTGATATCTGAACTTGAGTCCTTTCTGAGCCTCCATAAGAGCGGCTTCATCAACTTCACCCAACTCACTTTCAGTAGGACGGAGATCTCTAATGACCTCTATACCTTCATCTTCGACCAATTCTGAGCCGCAATCGCAGAACAGTTTTTTAGTATCCAACTGTTGATGTATCTCCAGACCGACTTTCAAACCTAGTTCGTCGTAATCCATTCCCATCTTATCACCTCACTCTCCTATCCGTTATCTCTCCGGCTATATTTTTCTTCATTATCTTTTCAGTATCTTCTTCGAGACTCAAAGCCCACATGAGTTTGACCATCGCGGTCTCGGGAAGCATGTCTTTACCGGATATAACTCCTGCTTCCAAAAGCTCCCTTCCGGCGGAATAAACGTTCATATTGACTGTACCGAAAAGACACTGGCTTGTCATAATTACTGGCGTTTCTTCCTCAATCATATTCTTCAGATCCTGTACAAGATCAGTTCTTATATGACCTAAACCGGTTCCGGCTAAAACTACTCCCTTTTTTTTACCAGCTTTTTTAATATCCTCTTTATCCATGCCTGGATTCGCATATAATAGTGATACATCATCGACGATATCTCCTCTTCGACCTAAGTTTTTTTCTGCCGGTTCGAAATTTTCTTGGAGTTCAACTTCGCCTGTAGTTGGGTCTACTCTACCTACTGGTTTTT
>CAZRWG010000050.1:0-7643 GCA_964603805.1 uncultured Thermoplasmata archaeon | reverse complement strand
TGCAAGATAGAGATAGGAGTAACTCCCATAAAAATCTTATGAAGCCAAAAAGAGATGATTTGTTGCTAGGGATATATGAATAAACTAAATCACGTAACTATTTTATATCCCGTCACGATTTACGAGCAAATAGTATCAAGAGGTATAAAAGATGAAACTCCAAGAATATCAGGCTGCGGAAATTTTTGAGGAATATGGCATCCCGGTTTCTGAAAGCTATCTGATTGAAAAGCCGGAAGAGATAAAAGAAGTGAAAAAACCTGTAGTACTAAAATCTCAAGTCACTGTTGGGAAAAGGGGTAAAGCTGGTGGAATCCTTTTTGCTGAAACTAGAGAAGAAGCCGTAGAGAAGGCTGAGGAACTCTTTAATAAGGAGATACGTGGATTAGAAGTCGAAAAGATTCTAGTGGCTGAAAAAGTTGAGATAGAAGATGAATATTACGTCGGGATGGTTATGGATAGGGAAAGGAAAAGACCGACATTGATAATGACTACTGAGGGCGGGATGAATATCGAAGAAGTGGCGGAAGAATATCCCGACAAAATAGCGAAAAAATCAATTGATCCTCTTATGGGATTGAGAGGTTACGAAGCTTTGCATCTCGCAGATTCTATAGGGTTAAAAGGAGAAGAACTCTCTCAGATGGCGAAAATCGCTCAGAAATTAGCTAAGGCATTCAATGATTATGATTCCGAACTTGCGGAGATAAATCCACTTGTTTCTACACCAGATGGCCTCTTAGCTATAGATGCAGTATTCAACATTGATGACAACGCACTCTACCGACAGGAATTCGAAAAATCAGAAAGTAAGCTTGTCACTGAACGTGAGAAAAAGGCTCGTGAATATGATCTTGCCTATGTTGACCTTGATGGCGATATTGCGATAGTAGGTTGTGGCGCCGGATTAGTAATGGCGACTCTCGATTCTGTAGCGGAATTCGGTGGAAAACCTGCTTGTTTCCTTGACCTTGGTGGAGGCGCAGATGCAGATGACACGAAACATGCTTTGGAAATAATCGATATGAAAGAAGGTGTAAATTCCATCTATCTAAACATATTTGGCGGGATAACTCAATGCGACAAGATCGCACAAGGCATCATCGATTATGAACCCACGAAACCTACGGTTATTAGGATGTTAGGTACAAACGAAGAAGAAGGAAAAAGAATGTTGAGAGAAGCCGGTTATGACGTAGTAGACGGTATGGATGAAGGTGCAGAAAAGGCTGTTGAGATAAAGGAATAGGTACAACAACAATTCCCCCTTATTTTCTATTTAATCTCGCCGTAATCGTTTTAACCTATACATTACAATCACTTTTTATGAAATCAAAAGACCTCGGAAGATTCGAATTGATAGAAATAGGAAAGGTAAGGAATGAATATTTGGAGGAAATTCCAGAAGATTACAAAGAAAATATTTCGAAAATAGAGGTCTATAAAGAGTATGAAGACGCTTTATTGGGCATAGAAGAAAATTCTCATATCTCTATAATGTGCTGGTTTGACAGGAGTGATAGAGATATAAGGCGGGTCTATCCTATGGCTGATGATTCTAATCCTCTCACAGGTGTTTTCGCCACTCGGGCACCGGTTAGGCCAAATCCGATATCATATACGGTTTGTGAGTTGGTAAAGTGTAAAGGAAATATTCTTTCTGTTAAAGGTCTGGATGCTTTTAACGAAACTCCAGTTATAGATATAAAATCCTACAAACGATACGAGATAGAAGACCCAAAATTTCCCGATTGGGCTCCGGAGTGATGAAGATGTGTGGAAAAAAGATCGATGGAAGAAAGATAGCTGATGAAAGAGAAGCAGTTTTGAAAGAAAAGATAAATAAGATGGAAAAACCTCCAAACCTTCATACAATATTTGCGGGAGAGGACGAAGGATCAAAAGTATATCTTGGAGTTAAAAACCGGGGATGCGAAAGAGTAGGTATAGAAACTGAAACTCATCGGTATAGCGAGGAAGTAAAAAAAGAAGTGTTGATAGAAAAAATTCATGAGTTGAATGAAGATAACGAAGTAGACGGAATCTTGATACAGATGCCGCTCCCAAGAGATATGGATGGGAAAAAGTTGATCCAAAAGATAGACCCTATAAAAGATGTTGAAGGCCTCCATCCAAAGAATTTAGGAAAAATTATGATAGGAGACGAAGACATGATTCCATGCACTCCTAAAGGTATACTCACGATGTTTGATTACGAAGATATACACTTGGAGGGAAAGGAGATATGCATAGTGAGTCATAGTACAATAGTAGGAAAGCCGATGGCTATAACTTTGCTAAACAGAGATGCAACAGTTCACGTTGTACATGAATTTACTAATGATATGGAAGGGCATACTAAGAAAGCTGAGATTTTGATAGCGGCAGCAGGGGTCCCTCATTTGATTTCAGAAGAGATGATAGCTCCAGATTCAGTGATAATCGATGTTGGTATGAACAGGTTGGAAAGTGGAGAGCTAGTGGGAGATGTTGAATATGAGGAATGCAAAGAAAAAGCAAAAAAAATAACACCAGTCCCTGGTGGCGTTGGACCTACTACTGTACTATCTCTTCTAGAAAACACTTATCAAGCGGCTCTCGAACATAGAGGTTGAACCACAAAAGTTATAGCGCCCCTTCTTTTATTTTTCAATCCCGTGCTGGGGTGACAGAGTGGCCAATGTGACCGCCTGCAGAGCGGTTTTCCGTGGGTTCGAATCCCACCCCCAGCTTAGTTTTTCATTCCATTTTGGTATTGAAACTATCTTAGATTGTTAATCAAATCATAATAGCAGCGTAAACCATCATGATCATAAGAACAACCAATAGAAGAACGATCCCACCCATACCTAAAGAAGCTGAGGCACTGTACATGTTAGACCCTGCCCATGCTAAAAAATCCCAGATATTGGATCCAGACCATGCCAAAAAATCTTGTATATTAGATCCTATCCACCCCAAAAAGTCGTAAATCCCCCTAGTAAATGCAGTGGAAGAAGTTTCCTTCTCCTCAGCTGCTTGATTAATCCAAATTGATGAATCTCTATTATTGTATTCTACCTTCGAGCCCCTTCTTTCATCAAAAGTCTCATCAATTGAAATTACCGCAAATTCAGTAGAGACATCTCCATATCTTGCTCCCCCCTGTCCAGACATACCAATAATTCCACCAAAAAGAAGAAATAAACATATAGTCGCAGTGAATATTTTATATTCCATCCTCGTCTCCTGTTATCTATAACGATATTCGTCTTTATATAATTTTTGAAATCCAAATATTTCAAATCGGAAAATTTAATCATAATATTAAGTAAATAGTCATTAACTTAAAATATCTGTAAAATTTAGAGTAATTGAGTTCGATGAAAAGTAAGGTTTTGTTGAGAGAAAAAGACTTTGACTTAGAAGAGTTAAAGAATACAGTAGTTAAAGAGGATGCTAGCGCTGTAATGACTTTCAGTGATGTAGTTAAAAAAGAGAGAGAAGGAGTAGATGTACAAAATTTAGAAGTTCGAATATATGAGGGTATGACAAGAAATGAGATGCAGAGAGTCCAAGAGGAAACGATAAAGGAATTTGATATAAGCGGTATAGTCTTGGTTCAAAGGATTGGTCTACTCGAAGCTGGAGAGAATGTTATGGGAATTGTCGTTAGTGCCTCCGAAGCAGAAGAGGCTATTGAGGCTTGCGTGAGTTGTCTAGAAAGGTTCAGAGAATATGTTCCAATTTGGAAAAAAGAGACTACTATAGATGGCAAACAACACTGGGTCGAAGAGGCTGATGAACTCCATAGTCTTTATAATCGGATGGTGAAATGGATTTAGGAAAGTAAATTTTATTTTAACTAGAACTTAACGTAAGTTATTAGTAAATGTCTAAATTTCAAGAATTAAAATGAATGGAGATGTTGAAGATTGTCCCTATTGCCGGAGACGTGTAGGAGATCTAAGAGATCACATTCAATTGGAACATGAAGAATTGACATTGAGGAGTTTCTTTTTGGACTCTAAAAATATAATCATGACAGGTTTACTCCTTTTACTCTCACTGATAACTTTGCTACTTGAGATTCAGATTTTCGTAATGGATTTACATATTTCGCGAATATTTATGGGTTTAGGAATACTTGTCGGTGGTATTCCTCTTGCGAAATCATCCTTGATGGAATTATTGAAGAAACGAACTTTTGATGTTGACGGGTTGGTTGTAGTTGCATCGATAGGAGCAGTTTCAATAGGTTATTGGGGTGAAGCTGCGGTTTTGATTTTTCTTTTTTCAATTGCGGAAAGACTAGAAGATTATTCTGTCTTTCGAAGCAGGCGAAGTTTAAAGGAACTGTTAGAACTATCTCCAACTAAAGCAAGGGTTCTAAGAGAAGGTATGACCGAAAAGATCTCCCCTGATGATATATCTATAGGAGAGACGGTTATCGTCAAACCAGGTGAAAGAATACCGTTGGATGCAGAAATAAAGGATGGTTCATCTTCTATAGATGAATCTGCGATAACAGGGGAGTCAGTGCCTAAAGAAAAAGGCCCTGGGAATGAAGTATTTGCGGGTACGCTCAATATCGATGGGTTACTTAAACTAAAAGTTATTAAGGAGAGTGGTCAATCAACCCTATCAAAGATAGTAAAGTTGATCGAGGAAGCGGAGGAAAAGAAAGCCGAGACCGAAAAATTTGTCAATCGTTTTGCAAGATACTATACTCCTGCAGTTCTACTACTTGCTTTAGGCGTCTCGACCATACCTTGGTTGTTGTTCGACCAGTCATTTACATTCTGGTTGTATAGAGGATTAATTCTTCTTGTTCTTTCGTGCCCATGTGCGTTTGTGGTCTCTACCCCTGTAACTATGGTATCTTCAATGACTAAATCAGCGAGGAGAGGTGTCTTGATAAAAGGAAGTATATTTATAGAAAAAATAAAGCATACAAATACCGTCGTTTTTGACAAAACTGGAACTTTGACTACAGGGGATTTTTCTGTGACCGAGATAGTATCTTTGAATCAAATAGATGTTAATGAGATAGCTTTGATCTCAGGCAGTTTAGAATCTGGATCAGACCATCCTCTAGCTAGTCCTATCATCGAGTATTTTAAAACACTAAACGGTCGTGAGCCTTATGAAGTGGATGAATTTAGATCTCTAACTGGCATTGGGGTAGAGGGTATTATAGAGGGTGAAAAATACAGAATTGGAAATCCAGATTTGTTTGAACTCGAGGATGAAGATAAGCAGGAGATATCAAGGATGGCCTCGGAGGGCAAAACTGTAGTTGTTTTAGGTAGAGATGAAAAACCTCTTGGGCTCATCGGTCTTGAAGATACTTTAAGAGAAGAGGCTAGATATGTTATAGCCTCTTTGAAAAAACAGGGCATAGAACCTATCATGTTAACTGGGGATAATGAGCGAACTGCAGAATCTGTCGCCAAACAATTAGGCATAGATAGGTATATAGCAAATGTCCTTCCAGATCAAAAACTCGACGAGATAGAAAAGCTGCAAGAGGATCGGCTTGTGACCATGGTAGGGGATGGGGTGAACGATGCACCAGCTCTCGTGAAAAGTGATGTTGGTATCGCTATGGGTGCCGCTGGATCAGACACAGCGATGGACTCCGCAGACATGGCTTTGATGGAAGATGATCTTTCAAAATTGATCTATTTATTCGATATTAGTGAAAAAACCATGAAAGTTGTGAAGGAAAATATAGTCGCTTCTATAGGTGTCAAGTTTGCTTTAGCGGTTTTGACCTTTTTTGGTCTTGTGACTTTATGGATGGCAGTTGGAATTGGCGATGCTGGCATGGCATTGGTAGTGACATTGAACGCACTAATTCTTGAAAAAAGGTAAAGTATTTGAAGATAAAATCTTATTCCCTTTTATGTGGTACGTGTATATTCTTCGACTATCGGATGGATCTCTTTACACGGGAATAACCAAAGATGTAGAGAGAAGGATCGAGCAGCACGAAGAAGGTAAGGGTAGCAAATATGTGAGGAGTAGACTACCATGCAAACTTGTCTATCTCGAAGAGATAGAGGATAGAAGCGAAGCTTTGAAAAGAGAAGCTGAGATCAAAAAATGGAGCAAAAAGAAAAAAGAAGAAATAGTTTCAGCTTAGAAAATTTTTCACCAAAACAACCGGCGTTCCGGCATCAGCCGATCCACTCACCAAATCTGCTAGACTCCCTAAAAGGTCTTCCATCCGTCGAGGAGTTGTTCCTTCTTTTTCCATAGAGTTCTCCGATTTTTTTTCAGCCTTTTTTTTCTCTAAAATTTTTTCTATCTCTTTTGGATCTTTGTCTTCTTCGTGATAATAGCGATCAGCAAGGTATTTGTACTTCACACCCCGGCGGAAATGGTCTAGTCCCTCTGTAGCTGCGACAGCAGGGCTTGGGTCTGCTAATTCATAGATTCCACTAGTGGGATCCTTATAAGCTCCGTCGCCATATATGATAACTTCAATTTTCTTTCCTAATTCCTTTTTCACTTTCTCCTGGATTTTATTTACAATCTGATCACCATTTTTAGGAGCGAGTTTCAATCTATCTCCACTGGACATGTTGCTTCCCAACAAACCCCATCTAGAGCATACTTCACCTTCTGTACACACTTCGTCAAGAGTAATACAATTCTCTATCTCTTCTTTGATGGCTCTCTTCGTTTTATCTTTTGTATGGATATCCGCAGCTATCACTCCGTCTGGATCGTATTGCACTATCCTTTTGGGATCATTACATAATATAATCTCTGAGTCCGCTCCTGTATTTTCTATAATTTCTTGATAATATTTTATATAATTCACTTCAGTTATAGGATGGACACATTCTTGTTCATCTATATCATCCATTGTTATCAAATCTTTATCTAATGTTTCGACAAACTCTGATGATATTACTTGGTTTCCAACTTCATCAGAAGGATAAGAAAATTGGACGACTACTTTTCCTTCGGGCACCGCTCTCGCTATGGATTCGAGTATCATCGAAAATCGATTTCGACTAGTGATGGGAAAAACAACACCTACTGTGCCGTTTTTTGGAAGTTGAAGAGCCTCTCTTAAAATATTCGAGACTTCTTCGACCTCAATATAATTTTCTTGTGCTCTTGCGACGATAGATTCCGTTATACAGATAACATCACCATCTTCTAAAATATCGTCTCCATCAGTTTGTCTAATGATTTTGAATACTTCATCTATAATATCCATACCTGGTGTGATTACGCCCATCTTTAGCCCCATAGCCATTGGTCCTATATAATTCGGAATTCTCGTCATATTTATCTCCTTTTGTGTTTATTATTTATTGAAATGGTGCCAACCATATATTCCGCTTGAGGAAGATTAAGAAAATATAAAAGTATTTTGTTCTAAGTCTGGTCATCTCTTTGAATAGATATCATGTAAATTTATACCCTCAATATAAGATGAAAAGGTTATCTGACCCGAAATAGTTAATACTACCGTTTACTTAGGATATCCGCAGTACTAAAGGAGGCTACAACCATGGACGATGAAAATACCATATTTGTTGGAAGTAAAGAAACGATGAGTTACGTGATGGCGTTAATGACCCAGTTCAGTAGTGGAAGCGAAGAAGCGGTGATAAAAGCACGTGGAAGAGCTATAAGCAAAG
>CAZRWG010000049.1:0-7722 GCA_964603805.1 uncultured Thermoplasmata archaeon | reverse complement strand
AAAGAAATATAGGTTCCGATATAATCACCATTCTCGATGAATTTACAGAGCCAGATGATTCTAGAGAAATTGCTAGAAAAAAAGTCAAAAAAACTATCGAGCGAGCCGAAAAAGCACAGAAATCAAAAGAAGATAGTAAGAATCTTAATGCATTACCTGTTCAGGGCTCTGTATATCTGGACTTGAGGAGAAGATGTGGTGAATCTATGGGAAAATTGAACGGAGGTCTATATCCAATCGGAGGCGTGGTCCCTTTGATGGAGGATTACAGATTTCGGGAATTAGCTGAAGTAATCATAGCATCGAAAAAAGGATTGGGTCCAAGAGGGCCGATACACCTTTTCGGTGCAGGTCATCCGATGCTTTACTCTTTAGCCGTTTTGCTCGGTTGTGATCTATTTGACTCTAGTTCTTATGCCAAGTATGCAAAGAGAGGAGATCTAATGTATCCCCATGGCACTAGGAATATAGATGAAATCGAGCATCTTGGATGTGAATGTCCCGTATGTAGCTCCTATGATATTGATGAGCTGAAAAAGGCTTATGAAAAAGGAGAGATATCGTCCATAGCTGAGCATAATTTATGGACATGTTTTAGAGAGATAAACAAGACAAAGCAGGCGATAAAAGAGGGAAGCCTTTGGGAGATGGTTGAAAGAAGAGTGAGGAGCCATCCAAAACTCCTAGAAGCTTTGAATGTTTTGAATCAAGAATATCGTTTTCTCGAAAGATTCGAACCTAGAAGTAGAAATCGGGCTTCACTTTATACGGGACAAGAATCTATCTATCGACCGACCTTTAAAAGGATAAAACGTTGGATTCTCAATGAATACAGACCTCCAAAAGATGGACCTACTGTTTATTTTGAGCCTGACCAAAATAAAAAGCCCTATAGCAGAGCTCTCCGAAAAGAGATAGAGATGTTAGAGAAATACGATGCCAACCTTTTGGTTTTAACTCAAATAGGTCCTATACCGCTTGAAATGGACGAGATTTACCCTATAGCACAGTCCGTCTTTCCTCAACATCCTGCAAACCAATTTTCCTTAACACACTATGAAAGAAAGAAGCAAATTGATGAATTGATCCGGTGGGAAGGAGAAAGCACCTTAAATAATCTAACCAAATCTAAAGGCCTAGATTTCGACAAGATGAAGATCATGGCTACAGCGGATTATCAATTTGGTAAAGGTGCTGGAAAGGCCTTAACGAAAGGAACTCTCTCTTACATCAAAAACAAAAAGGGCAGGATCAAAAATGTGAAGTTGGATCAAGAACATATCCTTTCGATCAGACATTATGATGGGTTTTTCACACTTAAAGAAGCTGGAGCGAAAATACTCTTCAATGAGTTTGAACCACCTGACATGAGGATAGAAGTGACCGAAGAAAGCGCCAAGTACAACAGGGATGGAAAGAGCGTCTTTTCAAAATTCGTAACTAACATGTCTTCTAAATTGAGACACGGTGATGAAGCGATAGTTGTGGATCAAGAAGAAAACTTACTCGCTATAGCAAGAGTTTTTCTTACAAAGGAAGAGGTCGAAGTACTCGAGAAAGGACTAGCAGCAAATGTGAGAACTGGCATAGAAAGCAGCAAAGGTGCATCAATCTAAAATAACACCGACTTTATGAGGTATTAAAATGCGTATAGCCGTATTGCTTGAAGAGAAATGTCAACCAGACCGATGTAGTTATGAATGTATAAATTATTGTCCTATGGTTCGTACCGGAGACGAAACAATAGTCAAAACTGAAGACGCTGTCAGGATCTCAGAGGAACTCTGCGAGGGATGTGGGATTTGTGTAGATAAGTGTCCTTTCGATGCAATAAAGATAATAAATCTACCAGAAGAACTCGATACAGATCTGATACATCAATTCGGCGAGAACAGTTTTAGGATCTACCGTCTTCCTCTTCCTGAAAAAGGCTTAGTTACTGGCCTTCTAGGCGCTAACGGCATCGGTAAGACAACAGCTATAAGAATACTTTCTGGTGAAATAACCCCAAACCTTGGAGATTATGAGGAAGATACCTCCTTAGATAAGGTTATAGATAGATACTCTGGAACAGCGTTAGGGGATTATTTTAAATCTTTAGCTGACGGCGAGATAGAAACAGCTCTCAAACCTCAGTATGTTAATAAAATTCCAGCACATTATTCCGGTAAAGTGGAAGATCTTCTTTCTCAAATAGGTGATAATTATGAGAAATGGGTAGAAGCTCTTGAGATCGAACATACCTTGGACTCGAAAGTAACGAATCTTTCAGGTGGAGAACTCCAAAGGGTGGCGATAGCCGCCACTTCTACCAAGGATGCCGACGTTTATTTCTACGATGAACCTTCTTCATATTTGGATATAAGACAAAGATTGAAAGTAGCAGAAGCGATCAAAGAGAAGAGCGAAGATAGCCGGGTAATGGTGATAGAACACGATCTTGCCGTACTTGATTTTCTTGCAGACAATGTACACTTACTCTATGGCTCTAGAGGCGCTTACGGTGTCGTTTCACATCCGAAGGGTGTAAGAGTAGCTATCAATTCATATCTTCGAGGTTTCCTCGACGAGGAGAATATACGCTTTCGAGATACGGAGATAACCTTCGAAAAGAGGGCTCCTAAATCCGAGTGGCATTCTAAACCTATCATAGAATATGATAAACTTGTCAAAGAATGGGATTCTTTCAGACTAGAAACAGAAGAAGGAAAAATCCCAGAAGGAGAAGTTATAGGGATTGTAGGTCCAAACGCCACTGGTAAAACGACTTTCGTCAAGATGCTCGCAGATGCGATAGAACCTACGGAAGGAGAAATAAAAAAGGATATAACTGTTAGTTATAAACCCCAGTATATCAAACCTGATTATGAGGGTCGAGTTATAGATCTATACAGAACTGAGATAGGAGAACGTCTCGACGAAGGTTTTTTCCAATCTAATGTTTTGAATCCCCTCGATCTTAAGGATCTGTACGAAAGAGAGGTCCCCAATCTGAGTGGAGGGGAACTTCAGAGAGTAGTTCTAACTCTCTGCTTGGGAAGAGATGCCGACCTTTATCTTATCGACGAGCCAAGTGCTTATCTTGACGCAGGGAGAAGGATGACCGCCGCTAAAGTGATCCGGAGATTCATGGAAAAAAGAGAAAAGGGAGGTATGATCGTAGATCACGACGTATACTTCATAGATTACGTATCTGACTTGATAATGAATTTTTCTGGTGAACCTGGAATAAAAGGGAAAGGGGAAGGTCCTTACGAGATGAGAAAGGGAATGAATAAATTCCTTAGAGAAGTAGGAATAACTTTTAGAAGGGATGCGGACACTTATAGACCTAGAGTTAACAAATTAAATTCACGGTTAGATAGAAAACAAAAATCTCAAGGGGAATATTATTATATAGATACTGAATAAAATCAATAAGCGTTGATCCTACCCATAGATAATCTTTCTTCTTGGCTCTCTTTGGTCAATTCCATCAGACCGTTCTGTCTTTCTTCGTCCGAAACAAGATTTTCCAATAGGATCTGTCCATCAGGATACCCTAACTGCTTCACCTTGATCTTTCCCTGTTTGTTGAGGAATAGTATAGACATGAGGGCTGTGATAATATCTTTTTTTCTGTCATCGTGGATCATATTCAAAGTTATCACTTTCTGTTCGTAACAACATATCCGTTTCCATATCTTCGTTATTTCGCTTTGTATATCTTCTTCGTGAGATCGTGTATCATAATCTTCTTCACGTGCCTTCAATTCCTGCTCCCTTTCTTTTTTCTTTTCTTTTCTGATTTTCTCCATCTTCTCTCTATATTTTGCTTCCTGTTTTGCATCTTCAAAAGCATCTACTAGTTGTATTAGAGATACAGGTTTCTTTTCTTCCCTTCTAACCGCTTTTTCCAAGGGAAGTCCATCAGAATCGAGCACTTCTTCTTCGTAGTCTATATCTTCTGGTTCTTCGTAAAGACCCTGATCCCATATCTCCCATTCATCAAAAAAACCTTCTTCCTCAACAGTTTCTTTCTTCTCTTCTTCCTCAGCAGAGGACAAAACTTGTTCACACTGCATCTTGAGTATCGACCATGCCATGTTGATTAGCTGCCCAGTGACAAGAAAATTCAAATTATCTTTGTTCTTAGCCTGTTCTAGGTACATCTCAGTGAAGGAGATTAAATCGATCTCCCAGGGATCCATTCTTTCATCGATGACGAGTTTGAATACAGATGCTATAGCATTGTCGAAGGGATCATCGGAGAATTCTTTCCCGTCTTCGTCCATATTCTCTACCATCTGGATATAGTCATCTATCCTTTCTCCGTTCCTTTCCTCGTCAATAAGAGATTTATGGAATGTAAGATGCTGGATGACTTCTTCTGGAGAATTATCTAAATGGATCGAGGATTCTTTCATTTCAGAGACCAAATTACTGCACCTCCGTTTTCAACTTGCTGACCTCTGAAAATTCAGGTATATCCTTTTTCTCCTCTTCTCCGATATTGACTTTCATTATCACATCTGAGAGTCCTTTATCGTTTATAGTAACGCCTATTATGTGGTCGGATTTTTTGAGAGTGACCTTTCTCAATGATATTTGTATGAACTGGGCGTTTTTTGAATTCTCTTTAATCATATCCGCTACATTTTCTGCGTTAACTCCATCGAGATTTTGATCTATCTCATCGAGAAGGTAAAACGGAGATGGGTCATACATCTGAATGGAAAATATGAATGCCATTGAAACCAAACTTTTTTCCCCACCGGACAGCGCATTTATCAGATGCACTTTCTTTCCTGGAGGTCTAGCTTTTATAACGAGTCCTCCTTCAAAAGGATCTTCCGGATTCTCAAGTTCAAGATGGGCTTCACCACCTTCTGAAAGATTTTCATACACTTGTTCAAAGTTTTTGTTTATCTCGTCTTTTACCTTTAACAAACCCTCTTTTTTCTTTTCATCTAATTCGTCTATCAGATTATCCAGTTCTTCTTTACGTTTTTCTAGTTCGGTGTATTCTTCTTGCAGTTCTTCTTTTCTCTCCTTTTTCTTCTTGTAATCATCTAGCGCTCTCATATTGACTGGCTGCAAGTTTTCCATCTTATTTTTACAGCGTCGGATTGTATTCTTTAGTTCTTTCATCGAGGGGAGTTCTTCGTCCGAATAGTCGACATCATCGTCGATATCTTCTTTCAGATCCTCAAGTTTTTCTCTTTCTGTACTCAATTTTCTTTTAGAACTTATGATAAATTCCTGTTTAGATTCTATCTCAGTATCGATCTGATCGATTCTGTGTTTTTTCTCCATCCTCTTTTCTTTCTTGTCTTCGAGTTCACTTCTAAGATCATCGAGTTCTTCGTCAACTTCTGACTCCTTATCTTCCAATTCTTGAAGTTTTTCTTCTTTTTCTTCTATAGTCGACTTAGATTTTTTGATCTCGCTCTCTTTTTCTTTAATCTCATCCTTCAATTCCTTCCTAAATTTCTTGATTTCATCAATTTTGTCTTCTAAATTTTTTTCTCGGTTTTCTTTTTTATCTAGTTCGGACTCCGTTTTGTTCAACCTTTTATTTAGCTCGACCTCTTCATCTTTCAGTTCTCTTAACTTTTTTGATAATTCTTCAGGACTTATCTCTCTTATCTCTTCCCTTATCTCCTCTTTTTCTCCCTTTAGATCTTCGGTTTTTTCCTCAAGATGTTGTATAGATCTTTCCAGCTTTTGCTTCTCCTCTTCAAGTTCTTTTTCCTTAGCTCTCTTTTCTTCTAGCGCCGATTCTTTTTTCTCTATTTTGGATTCTAGTCGATTTATATGAGCTTCAAGTTCCGATTGTACCTGTTTGTCGCTTTCATTTTTCAATTCTTGCATCTCATCCTGAATATCCTGTATTTCTTTTTGCAGCTCTTTTAATGAACTCCTAACTTTCTTCAGGTTTTCTCGACTGTTTTTGAGATCGTTGCTCACTTTTTCCAGTTTTCCTCGGTCTGGAGCGCTGAATCCGATCATGTTTTTCTTCAAGGTCCCTCCTGTCATAGCGCCGCTTTTCTCTATTTTCTCTCCGTCCAAAGTGACTATCCTGACACCCCCCATCTGCTCTCTAGCAGCCTCTATATCTTCCATCACCACAGTGTCATGGAAAACATACCAGAAAACATTGTCATATTTATCGTCGTAATCTACTAGCTCTATAGCGAAATCAACCGCTTTATCATCTTTTACGGTTCGCAGCGCTTTTCCTCTTGGTCGACCACTTCGCATCTTGTTTAAAGGTAGAAAACTAGCTCTCCCGGCGTCGTTTTTCTTGAGGTGTTTTATAGCTTTAGAAGCTACACCGTCGTTATCCACGACAATACACTGCATCCTTCCTCCGGCAGCAACTTTCAAAGCGGTTTCGTATTTTTCATCTACATCTGCAAGTTCAGCTATGGTTCCATGAATCCCTTCAATCTCACCCTTATCTCTAGCCTCTAGGATCGTAGAAACAGCCCTATTATATCCTTTCTTTACTGATTTAGCAGCTTTTTCTTCGGCTTTCAACTGTTCATATTTTCTTTTTAGTCTGTTCACTCTCTGTTCTAGGTCTTCTTTGTCTTCTCTCAGATTCTTTTCCCTGCTCTTTTTATCATGGAACTTTTCCTTCAATTCTTCTAATCTCTGATCATGCTCTTCATTCTTATCACTGAGATCCTCTAATTCCATCTCCTTCTCTTTTTTCTCAAATTCTAGATCTTCTTTTTCTTCTTCGACTTCTGCTATTTCTTCACGTATCCTTTCTATCTTGTTTTTTACGGTTTCAAGCTCGATCTTTTTGTCAGATAATTTTTCCCTTTTCTCTTCAGCTTTCTTTTCCAATTGGAGAGCTTCTTTTTTCAAGTCTTTTATCCTGTCGTCTGAATCTGATTGTTTATCTTCTATTTCGTCTATCTTATCTTTCAATTCTTCTAGTTCTTCTTCAATTTCTTCTTGTTCATCTTCTAATCCTCTTTTTTCTTCCTTTAAATTAGCGAGTTCCTCTTTTCTATCCTTTAATTTTTCCTGCAGGGTTTCTCTTTTTTCTTTATTTTTCTCTATAGTATATTTCGCATCTTCTTTTTTGTCATCGGCTCTTCCAATCGCCAGTTTCAACTCGTTGATCTTTTTCTGAAGCTCTTTACTTTTTTCGTCTCCCTTGTCCTCTAATTCTTTCTTCAACTCTTCAATATCCTCAGTGAGTTCTTTTATTTCATCTCTCAGTTCCTGCTTTTTTTCTTTTTTCTTTTCGATCTGTTCTTTATTATCTTCTATATCTTTTTGGATAGAGGCTATATTGCTCTCAGTGTTCTGTATCATCTTCCATGTCTTCTTTTCTTCAGCCTCGGTGGCTCTATCGGACAGTTCTTGATACTGTAAGGCCTTATCTCTATCTGCCTCTAGCTCTTCAACCTGATTAGAGATCTCATCTAAAAGTATATTTATCCTATCTAAATCATCGATCACTTCCTCTTTTTTCTCCTCAGCCTCTTCGATCTCCTCATCATAAGAACTGATACCTGAAATATCATCTAATATCTTTCTTCTCTCTGTAGAACTCATCTCGACTATTTTTGATATATCCCCTTGTTGGACTATGTTGTAACCTCCAGGAGAAATCCGCGCATGAGCTAAAAGATCCTGGAACTCAGTAAGAGTTGATGATCTACCGTTCACGTAAAAATAGGAATTGTATCCCTGCTCGTTATCGGATCTTTTTATTTTTCT
>CAZRWG010000048.1:1792-7750 GCA_964603805.1 uncultured Thermoplasmata archaeon | reverse complement strand
CACCACGTTCAGTATAATGTAGTTAGCGCAGACCTTTTGAGAGAGGCGCAGGAGAATCCTGAAGATTTCAGAGATCTGATGGTCAGGGTAGCGGGATACAGCGATTATTTTGTCAATCTTCCGGAAGGTTTGCAGGAAGAGATAATAGAGAGAACAGAACAAAACGAGTTTTAAAGTTTTAAAGGATCGCACTGCTCGTATTCAAGATCATTTTTCAGAGCGATCTCCGCCTTCTGCAGCTCTCTGCCCAAGTAGGCGGCGTGATCCAATCTGGAAACTAGACCTTCTCTCACAATTGTATCGCATATTGCCTTTGCGGATTTGCCTGTGATTATCTTGTTCAATTTTCCCGTTTCTATCTCTAGCTTGCCTTCCTTCTGAACATTCAAGTAATGTTCTACTATGATTTCATCTTTAACTGTTATGACGAAAAAACCTTTTTCGTCGAATTCCATCTTTTCGTTCTCTTCAGCTTCTAACTTCTCTATTTCGCTCATTCAAAACCACGTTCCTCGCGATGACCATATTTTCGAGTTTTTTTAAGGCCGTATCTTTTTTCAAGTTTCTTAGCCCGCAATCTGGATCTATCATCGTTTTTGGCCCAAAAGTATCGTATGCTTTGTTTATATTATCTTTTATCTCCTCTATCTCTTCAACATCAGGGTTCGTACTAACAACTCCCGCAGCTATCTTTTGATCAAAAGAGACATCTTCAAAAATATCGTAAAGATGAGGATTGGATGCGAATTCGTGATCTAAGATATCAACGTCTATTTCTACAAGTTCTTCAATGACAGGCTCTATATCCCCGCAGACGTGTAAAGCAGTTTTTGTTTTCACATCGCTAATCTTCTCTATTATCTCCTTTCCATCATCTGGAAAATCTATGGAAAAGTAAGGCTCGTCTATTTGTATCACGTCGCAGAACTCCGCTAACATATCGGCTTCTTTTTTTAAAGCCTTGGCTGTATCCACTACAGCTTCTATACCATCATCATAATATTCGTTATCGACACTGTTCACCATCGTCCACGGCCCCGTTATAACTCCTTTGACTCCGTTGGAATCATGTATAATTTTTTTCATTTCTTTTGTGTCTTCTACAGTTATAGGTCTAACATGCTCTATATCAGAAATTATCTCTATCTTTTCTTTTATCCTGAATCCTTTTAAACCTTCAGCGAAGATCTCGATCATGCTTCCTCTGGTCTGTCCATCTGTTAAAAGTTCTATACCGGCCTGTAGTTGAGCGTTCACAGCATCTCTTAAACTTTCTAGATATGGATCGTTTTTCTCGTAATAAGAAGCCGCTAATGACTTTTTGCTGGGGCAGCTTGGAAAGCTTCCGACAACTGTTGAGATCAGCACCTTATCGAGATCCATACGGCGCTATATAGAGTCGGTAATAAAAAAGTATATCGGAATCACAAAGATCTATGAGGATGCTTTTCGCTAACTTCTGCTCCAAAATAATCTTCCGCACCTTCAGCTATAAGCTTGTTCACCATGGCCATGTTGGGTAAAGCAAGATCTGAATTTTCTATCGGTCCGTAATAGATGAAATCCGCTCCAAGGAGTACGGGAAGATTATCTATAGAAGTGTCTAAAGTTTCGAATATCTTTTCTCTTTTTTCATATCCGTCCAACCACTTCCACGATTCTACAGTGTTGTGGAATGAACAGCCTGTAGGCAGACCGAATTCGTTTTTGAAGACTGGGACGGCTCTCAAACTCTCACACGCCTTTTCGCCGAATGGAGTCGCAGCCGTATCCAACAGAGGATATTCGATTCCCGCGTCATTTGCTATATGTAAAAGTCCTTCTTCCATGAGTGTACCACCGTCTTTTATGATATCTACCCTTCCCTGGGTGTTGTTCTTCTGGGGGTTGTAACCCAATAGAATAGCGCCTCTAGGCGTGTTGATCTTCAACTTTTCGATCTCCTCTTCCGTTACACCTAGATTCAAGCTGTTGTAAATCACTTTGTCTAAAGCGCCTATCTCCTCCAAATGATTCAAAACTTCTACTCTCACTTCAGATTCTGGCATATCTAGAGAGAATATTCCCTCAATATTTTTCAATGCAAAATCTATTTTCCATCCGATCTCTTCTTTTTCGTAGATGAAGATATCCACTAAAGAAGGTACGGAAGTTATTCGAGAAACTTTTTCTTGTTCACGGATCAGTTCTACAGCTTTTTCTTTCTCCTTTTTAGGATCTTCAAATTGATCTTCGTAGAAAATCGTCCCGACCATAAGAGTGGGATTAACTCCAGGTTGTCCACCTACT
Organism: uncultured Thermoplasmata archaeon; assembly: GCA_964603805.1. Taxonomy (GTDB): domain Archaea; phylum Thermoplasmatota; class Thermoplasmata; order Halarchaeoplasmatales; family Halarchaeoplasmataceae; genus Natronoplasma. The sequence continues at coordinate 5,461 of CAZRWG010000048.1, read as the reverse complement.
TCTATGCCTTCAAGATCATATATGCTTTGTTCCTGAGTGTAGCTGAACATTATTTTTCCTCCATAGCGGAAATTTCTCCCCACGGCGACACTTTTAGCGAGGAATGGAGTGCAAAATCTGCTTCGAAGGCAGTTTCTTCTTTCATCTCTATCTTTACAGCGGTGTATGGTTCACCGAATGAGCCCGGGTTATTTTCTATACATTTTTCCACCGCCTCATCTATCTTTTCTTTAGAGGTAACGTCCAGTAGATCGACCACTTCCACCTGCTCTCGGAAACGTTCCACAGCTTCTTTAGAAATATTTTCTATGTAAGGGACCGCGCCGTCGGAATCTCTGATCCTACCGTTTTCTTCGAGTCCGTTTTCGATCAACGCCTTTAAAGTCTGACCGGATCTGTGTCCTCTTATCTCTTTCCCACAAACTATGATAAACCTGATGTTTGGATTGGAAAGGACGTTGGCAACGACCTTCTCTATCCCGAGATTTTCAGTCTTCATCGGACCCCAGATAGCCACTTTTTCCGGATCGAAATCGAATTCGTCCGATAATGTTACTACAGCCACAGAAGATACACGATTTCCTGTTTCGTAGTTTCCAGGCCAAGGATAGAGCTCGCTCATATCTCGCTCAACCTCTTTATCACTTTTCCCGATTTCCCTTCGTATCTTACCGGTATTATGTGGGCTCCTATCTTTGTTTTCAGACCTCTATCTTTTATACCGTCCACTAATTTTTGATAGAATTCAACGGTGAACTCAACTGATTCCTTGCCAAAATCATCCGCTTTAGAGAGTCTTTTGCGGACATCAGAGGGTATTATAACCTGAGGTACATTGTCGATAAGTTTTCTCATCTCTTCTGAAGAAGAGAACGGAGTCGTACCCACCAGTATAGGTGGACTCTTATCGATCCTTTCTTCTAATCCTTCTATAAAATCTAGAACTTTAGTTTCATCGTAACTTATTTGAGTTTGGAAGAAATCCGCCCCAGCTTCCACTTTTCGTGCCGCGTAATTCTTTTCTCCGCTTCGCTCTGGTAGGGCTACTCCGCCAACCTGAAAATCTGTAGGTACTTCTATATTTTCTAGATCTGTTAGATATCGGTTCCTCGTTCTAGACGGGCCTGCGGAAAGCTCCGGCATCAATTTTCCTTCGTTCAGATATTCTTTTATTCCGGTTATAAGTTCTAGAGAATTTATATGATCCACTTTTTCTTCGGCTGGATAGTCCCCGACTGCATAATCTCCCGTCATCGCCAAGATCGTTTTGATACCTAGACTTTGAGCGCCTAGTAACCATCGTTGAAGACCACTGAGAGTGGAGTCTCTACAAGTTAGGTGGGCTATAGGTTCAATTTTTATTTCTTCCAATATCCTTCCAGAGTAAGGAGCAGGGTCGATCCTCACTAAGCCCACTGGATTGTTGCAGATGTTCAGTGCAGTTACAGAGTCTAGAAAATCGTAATCCTTGATCCGTTCGAGGTATTTTTCTACATTTCCACCTCTAGGTGACGGGACTTCAAAAGTTATGGGAAAATCTTCTTTTTTCACCCTGTTCACGAAGTCTTTCATCGGCCTAGTCTATAGTCGACAATTTATTTAATTTTTCCCATTTCAAAAAATCCACAAAAAAGATATAAGGAAAGGTATACTATAATATCGTAGAACTATGGAGGAAAAGGTCGAAGATGAGAAAGGTTGTCCTCATGTGTCTAATGATAGCGAGTGGCTTCCGTTATTGCGTAAAGATACAGAACTGACCTTATCTCCTCATCCATACTGTAATCACTGCGGTTTAGTAAGGAACGTGGGGCCCGATAGGCCGAGAAAACTAGGCTATTATATCGATAAGCTGTCGGAGTTAGAAAAATATCTTAAAAAAGAAGATGGTAAGAAGGGGAAGAGCAAACTCACGGAAGTACATAAACGGTTGATGGTCAAGGAGATGGAGGAAGAAGAAGTCTTCGATGATCTTTACGGCGTGCTAGCGACCACTCAGGAAAAGAAATTCGTAGAGATAGTGAAGAAATACAGGCCAGACCTGGAAGAATGTGTCATCAGATACTATCTTGAATGAGATCATAGAGTTTTGAAATATTGTTATTTGTAATCAGAGGAAATAGCATGGATGTCGTGAGTGTGATCATACCTACATTGAACGAAAGAGAGGGTATAGAAGAGGTCATAGAAGATCTACCAGAGAAGGAACTCCTGGAGAGAGGTTATGATCTTGAGGTTTTAGTGGTCGATGGCGGTTCGTCGGACGGAACCGTTGAGATATCGCAAAGTTTAGGGATCGAAGTAATCCATTCGAACGGTGGTAAAGCTGAAGGAGTTAAAGATGGTTTGAAGAACGTAGAGGGGGAACTAGTTTTTCTGATAGATGGTGACGGCACTTATCCCGCTGAAAAGATATGTCCTATGGTGAAAGAATTAGAAGATGGCAGTAGCATGGTTTTAGGGAGCAGATTTGAAGGAGAGATATACGATGGAGCGATGTCTATCAAGAATAAGATCGGGAACAAAATATTGACTTGGCTCGCCAATAGCCTTTATGGGACTGAAGTCTCTGATCTATGCACAGGTTTGAGAGGATTCAAACATGATGGTTTGGATCCTGAAAAAATTCCTAGTAAAGGATTTGAGATAGAAGCGGGGCTTCATTGTGTGTTTTCGCAAAGGGTGATATCAGAGATCCCTATTGAGTACAAGGAGAGGAAAGGAGAATCTAAACTCGTCACCTTCGATGGTTTCAAGATAGCGTTCAGATTGATAAGAGAAAAATTTAGTTGATTTGTAGATAATAAGTCAAAATTTTATATATCTGTTAAAAGGTGGTAATTAGAGATGGATACCTTTGCCCACATCACGATACCTTTACTTATCCTTTTAGCGATGAGGATCGATACTAGGAAGATACTTATGATGTTACCATTCGCCGTTGTGATGGACCTTGACTACTTTTTCTTCATGGGTAGGCAGTTGTTTCACAATGTTTTTGTCGGCTTGTTGATCCCTATAGTTGTTATCTTATACCTTCATAAAAAACATCCGGAGTACCGTGAATACGGGTTGATAGCATTTTTCTTTCTTTTGAGCCATCTGATATTGGACCTAGGAGACGGAATAGCTCTATTTTATCCTATAATCACTGATTTTTATTACTTTGAGATGGAGATGTTCTTCCAATTTGTTGGTCCAATACCCATACCGGATGTATCTATGGATATGGGAGTTATTTTGGCCGGGGATACCGCCGCAGGTGGTGAGAATATAGGTGCTACTGAAGGCGCGCAGACATATCCTTCCGTCTCGAACATATCTTCCGGTCTTTTTTTAACGATACTGGTAGCAGCTCTCATGTACTACCGAAAAAGCTTTGCTTTTTTGGAAGAAGTTTGGGATCTATTGGTTGATTTGAAGGGATTTATTTTTGAAAAGTTGAAACTGATCAAAAGAAAACTTGAGGGTTAAGAAAGACCTTGTATTTTTTACCTTAGAAACCAACATTTAACCATAGGTTTTATATATTAAGTATAATATCCATATAAGTAGGTGAATATATATATGGCTGGTAAAGGAGAAAAAACAGGTACAGCGGTAGCGGTACTTGGTATCCTGATAATAATCGTGGTATTGGCCGTGAAATTTGCTGGGCCAAGACCTTTT
>CAZRWG010000048.1:0-1782 GCA_964603805.1 uncultured Thermoplasmata archaeon | reverse complement strand
GGAAGAAGACAGAGGGAATCACAGAAGAGGAAGAAGAGGGATTTGAAGAAGAGATGTTCGAAGAAGAGGATGAACTTTTAGAGGGATCTGGTGAAGAAGAGATGTTCGAAGAAGAGGATGAACTTTTAGAGGGATCTGAAGAAGAAGAGATGTTCGAGGAGGCAGAGGAACTTTTGGAAGACCTTGAGAAAGAAGACTAAAATAATAAAAGATTCTCTAGCTCGATAAAAAACCCTTAGATTTTTTATTTTTCAGAGTAATTCCAATATAGATAAAATCCTCCTCATAACTATGGCGATGAAGATAACGATGCCGACTTGTATAAAAGCATCTAATCTATAAGCTATAGATGGTCTTATGTAAACGCTGGAAAGTTCTCTTGAGATCAAAAGACCGATCAATATCATTATCACGAACAATTCCGTATTTTGTGCGCCTATCAAAGTTAAAACTAAAACTGTCCAGATCGTCATCGCCAACGTCAATTTGTGCGATATCTCCATCACATCTCCTCCAGTTCGTACTTGATGTGACTCTTTTCAATTTCGAAATTTTTTATTTTGAGAGGTGAAGATAAAGCCTCGGAGGTAGCTGTCAAATAGGCGCTGCATATGGGACATCCGGTCCTAGTACAGATATCTGGTGATCTATCTCTTATGTTTTTGCAGTAATCCCCATATCTATCGAGTGTTATCCGTATCCTTACATCATGTCCTTTTTTTCTAAAACTAAACGATTTAGCAAGCCCCATCCCCTTGCTTAAGTGGCCCATAACTTCTCTCCCACCTTGGACACCTTTTCCTTCTATTTCGTACTCTATTCTGTCTTTTGCTTCTTCGAGTAATGGTTGTCCGGGAGATGGTATAGCTACACCTGTTCTTCCACTGCCTGACGAAACGATGGTCATCTCGTCGTAGATGTCGGGGATTTTCTTGAATTTTCCCGCAGGTATGTAAACTCTCGACTCAGTAAGATTATTCATAGGAGGGATGATGACTCCTTTTTTGGATAGGTTAAGATCATCTAGTAAGTTGTGATAGGAACGGATTCCGCTTTTCAATTCTGCTATAGCTACATCTTCATCCACGGTAGGATAATGAATGATCAATAATGTAAATATGCCGATGAAAGCCGATGCTAGACCTGCATTGGTGTGACCCGTCATCAAAAAAAGGTAGATCGCTATCGAGATGAAAATCACTCCTATCACTTTCGAGATGTACTCGGGTTTGAGTAACTCGTATCTTTCCATGGTCAAGAAAGAAAATAAACAGGCATAATAAAATTATCGGACTTTGGACTATGATGACGTAGAGGGCTAGAGATCTCGAAGTATGCCGATCCAGTATGCGTGAAGAGGGATTTACAATCGAATCCGAAACACTAGAGTTTTCAGAATGACTTTTATATCTTATTGTAATATGTATTTTTTAATGGAGAAGAATTCATGAAAAAAGTGGGGGTAGTTGTCGGAACCAGACCGGAGATCATCAAGATGAGTCCCGTGATCCGGGAATTGGAAAGAAAAGGTATGGAGTATGAGGTAATACACACTGAACAGCACTACGATGAAGAGGTTTCAGGTATCTTCTTCAACGAACTAGAGATAGATAGACCGGATAGATATCTTGATGTAGGTTCGGGCTCACAGGCCGAACAGACCGGAAACGCATTGATCGGACTGGAAAAGGCCTTTGAAGAATTGGATATAGAAACTGTTCTAGTACAAGGAGACACCAATACTGTTTTAGCTGGGGCGTTAGCCGGAATAAAGCTGGGTTT
>CAZRWG010000047.1:1628-7761 GCA_964603805.1 uncultured Thermoplasmata archaeon | reverse complement strand
TAAGAAAATCAAAGTTTTAATTGTATATTTTACTATCATAAAACGAACGAAAAAATTAAATAGTTTCAAAACTAAAGTAAGACGCTATGTCAGACGAAAGAGAAAAATTACACCGGTATGTAAATTTGATAAGCCAAAAAAACTTTGACAAGTGGGCTAGAGGAGAGAGATCTTTGGCCGATCTGGTTAGAGAACATCATTTCCTTGCTTCGTTGTATCAATCGAAAATAGAAAAAGCTATACATGAACATAGTCCACATGATTTCCTTGAGATATTCGAAGAGGAAAGACCAGATATCGATTTTGGCAATGAAGAGGAAGTTGAAGAAAGGATAAGAGAAGAGATGAAAGAGATAGAGAAGGCACTTTAATTGTAATAAAAATAGAAACATTGATAAACTTTAGTATCGTATTAAACCAAGTGAGAAGAACTCATGATTGAGGACATAGATTATCTAGTATCGGCTGTGATGTACGATGAATCAGATATCAAGGTAAAAAAGGTCCTTAGCCATGAAAAGAAGGACCAATACGGTGTAGGATATCCATTCGAAGAGACAAGGAAACATATGCTAAAAAAGATAGAGAACGGTAAATGTTACTATACTTTGGTTCAGCAAGAAGATACAACTTTTGAATATAACGTCGGTGAGAAGATAAAGAAAATAGATATTGATTCCGAGATATATCTAAGAACTGATGACAAAAAAGAAAAAAGAGATTATCTAGGGAAACTACAACGTCTTCGAGACTTACCCTACTGATTTTTGATCACTTAAATATAAAACTCAAATCCTTTTCTATTCCTTTTTTAACAGAATATATCCAAAACTTTATTAAGCCACTCTACCGTAGGAATGGATTCGACGAAGCCATACAGAGCTAGATATAAGATGATAAAAAGTGTTGAGGAAAGTGGAGGTAAAGAAGAGATCCTATCTCAAATGGAACCTCTCATCGCGGAATGGTTCGATAAAAAATTCGAATCTTTAACAGAGCCGCAGGGTTATGCGATCCCTTTAATCCATGAAAGAAAAAATGTTCTAGTTTCTTCACCTACAGGCTCAGGTAAAACTCTGACCGCGTTTCTTTCTATCATCAATGAGCTTTTCAAATTAGATAAGAAAAACAAACTGGAAGATAAGATATACTGTGTTTACGTTTCTCCATTAAAGGCTCTTGCGAACGATATACATAAAAATCTTGAGCAACCACTTAAAGAGATTAGAGAATTAGCTGAAGAAAAAGACGTGAAGATACCCGAAATAAAAACTGCGATTCGTTCAGGAGATACACCTCAAAAGGAAAGAAGGAAGATGGCAGATGACCCTCCTCACATCTTTATCACCACTCCTGAAAGCCTCGCTCTTTCTTTATCATCTCCTAAATTTAGAAAGAAATTCAAAGATGTACAATATTTCATCAACGATGAAATCCATGATATAGCGTCTTCAAAAAGAGGCGTATATCTATCACTCAATACAGAACGTTTGGAAGAACATGTAGAGGGAGAGATGACCAGGATAGGTCTATCAGCGACTCAAGCCCCAATCAAAGAGTTAGCTAAATTCCTTGGAGGATTTGAAAACGACGAACCTAGAGAGGTCAACATAGTCGAAGTGATGGGTGAGAAAAACCTTGACCTTTCGGTGATATCTCCAGTGGATGATATGACTCTATTGCCTTATGAGGTCGTCAATTCTCGGATGTACGATCGTCTTAAGGAAATGGTAGAGAATCATCGTACCACTTTGATTTTTACGAACACTAGAAGTGGAGCGGAGAACGTCGCTTATAAACTGAAGGACAGAGGTATAGAAGAAGTCGCGGCACATCACGGAAGTCTCAGCAAAGAGACTAGATTGAAAGTTGAAGATGATCTCAAAAATGGTGATCTCAAAGCTGCTGTTTCTTCAACCTCTTTAGAATTAGGCATAGACGTAGGATATATAGACCTCGTTGTTCAAGTCAATTCTCCTAAAACTGTTGCTAAAGGATTGCAGAGAGTCGGAAGAGCGGGTCATACGATCGGAGAGACTTCTAAAGGTAGGATGATAGTCTTCGACAAAGACGACCTTCTAGAATGTTCAGTACTTACCAGGAAAGCCTATCAGCACGATATAGATAGAGTCAGTATTCCGAAGAATAATTTGGATGTTCTTTCCCAAGCTTTGATAGGCATGAGTATAGAACACAGATGGGATGTTGATAGAGCATTTGAGACGGTCAGAAGAGCATACTGCTATAGAGATCTGCCTAAAGAAGATTTTATGAATACGCTTGAATATCTTGCCGGAACTCAGTTCGAGAACGTTTATCCGAAGATATGGTACAATGAAGACGAGGGAGTCTTCGGGAAAAAGGGCGGAGTCCAAATGCTCTACTACATGAATATCGGGACCATCCCCTCTGATTCCAATTATCTAGTATATTCAGAAAAGGGAGCTCCTCTAGGTAATCTTTCAGAAAAATTTGTAGAGAGGCTCTCGAGAGGCGATGTCTTTGTTTTAGGAAGTCACTCTTATGAATTCCTACATACTAGAGGAAATAGAGTTTTCGTCAAGGACGCTTCAGGCAAAAAGCCTACAGTTCCCAGCTGGACGGGCGAGATGCTTCCAAGGAGTTATGATCTTTCCGTCGGTATAGGAGAGTTCAGGAGAAAGTTGTCAGAAAGGCTAGATGAAGAAAATGTCATAGATTGGTTGAAAGAAGAATACAGGATAGACGAAGGTTCAGCGCAAACTATAATAAGTTACTTCAAAGAGCAGCTTGGAGTTATTGATGAACTTCCCACGGATGAAAGAATACTATTAGAAGGGCACATAGGACAAGATGGAAATTATAACATGATCTTCCATGCCTCTTATGGAAGAAGGACCAATGATACACTTTCGAGAGCTTATGCTTACAAGATCTCTAATAAGTTCAACTGCAACGCTAACGTTTCCATAACAGATAACAATTTTATGATAACTACGAAGAAAAAAATACCTTTGGAAAAGATAGCTGGACTTCTTTCACACGATGAGATCGAAGGTATACTCAAAAAGAGCGTGAAGAATACAGAACTCTTCAAGCAAAGATTTCGACACTGTGCCGGTCGAGCTTTGATGATTCTCCGCAATTACAAGGGTAGAGAGATATCGGTTTCTAAGCAGAAATTAAGATCCAAACAGATTTTGGATAGACTTCACGAGATTGAAGACTTCCCGATAATAAAAGAGACTTACAATGAGATCCTACACCAGGTATTAGACTTACAGAACGCGGAGAAAATTCTAAAGAGAGTAGAAGAGGGTAAAATAAAAATCAGATGTGCTGACTACTCTGAAACTCCTTCTCCTTTTGCTCATGAAGTTCTGATGGCAGGCATCTCTGACGTGATCATGATGGATGACAAAAGCAGTTTACTAAGAAAATTTCACCAAAAAGTACTAGAACAGGTCATCCCAAAGGAGGAGATAGAGAACTTCAAGTTCGACAGTGAAGTAGTGGAAGAACATTTTCTAGACAAAAAGCCGCGTTTTGAATCTAAAGAAGAAATGGTCGAAGTAATAAAAGAACTTCAACCTGTTCATGTGTTCAAGGAAAAAAGCAACAGCGTTTTTTCACGGACCGATATACCATTTGATAAGATCAGAAATCGGTCTAAAGAACTGCTAAATGAAGGAAAGATTCAGTCTCTTTGGGTCGGCGACACTAAATATCTGTTCAGCGAGGACCTAGATAAGTACCTTCATTCTCTAGATCAGGGTGAACAGCCCCACGGAAGCGCTCCTGTGATAGAACAGTTAAAAGATGAACCTAAAACGGAACACGAACTCTACGAAAGTACTGATTTGAAACTGAAAGAAGTGAAGAATATTTTAAGAGATATGGAGCGTAAACGTCTAGTCAATAGAGTTTCGATAGTAGATGATGAACAGTTCAGATATGCGCTTTTAGATAAAAAAGATACTAAATTGGAGTCAGTAGAGAATATAATTTTGGATTATTTAGAATACGAAGCCCCACGTAGTCTAGAGGAAATAGCCTATGCACTAAATCTTTCTGAAGATATAGCATTAAAAGCATTGAACAATTTAGTGGAACAGAATGAAGTCGTCTCCGGTAGATTGGTCATGGGAGAGGGCGAACAATACATGCTCTACGAGGATTATCATGAATTGAGATTCCCAGGCGGAGACTACATCTCCGATGATAAAACTAAAAGGTACAAAGCTAAAAAGCAGTTCGATGAAGTCGGTTCTATCGAGGAATACTTCGGGCTCTTCATGGAGGCTGGAACGCCTTACGATATTTTCCAACGAGTCTCGAATTTCTCACTCGATGTTTGGAAAGAGATGAGGAAAAACAAAAAGATAGTTGAGGGTAGATTCGTAAGAGGTCGCGTTAGATATGCTTTAAAAGATGATATACCTGTATTCGTTGGAGCTTATCGAACAGAAGATCTCGCTGAAAAAGAAGAAAAAATATTAGATTTAATCGAGAAAGGAGAGGCCAATACAGTTAGAGAGATAAAGAAGAAAAGCGAGTTGAAAGATGAGAGAACGAAGGAGATAATCAAAAAACTCGATAGGAATCTATACGTTGTTAGAGAGTACACGGGTCGAGACGGATGGTCTTCTACAAATGAATATAGAACACTCGATGTAGACCCGATGGATAAGGAAAAGGCTCGAAAGGAAATAATCGAAGGGTATTTGAAGGGTAATGGACCGGCTTCATTTTCTGGGATCAGATATTATACTGGTTTTCAGACTAACGAGATTGAAAGTATCATATCTGAACTTCTCCACAAAAAGAAGATCAAAAAATTGATCGTTGGATCTTCTCAACAGGAGATGTACATCTATCAGGACGAGGCCGAGGATATTCACAAAGCAAAAGGAGGCGAGTTCGACAAACTGAGGATATTATCGAAAAAGGATCCGTATGCGAGACCACTTTGGGCTGATATCTATCGGCGCTATGGAGATGACTGGATTTATCCGCTGGTTAAGAGAGGAGAGGTAGTAGGAGGGGTAGAAAAGTGGGAGATGAGCGGATGTATCGAGATAAGGCATTTAGATTTAGACGATGAAGCGATGCTTCCTGAAGCCTTGAATTCTTTAGACGAAATGATGGAATATCACAGATTGGATGGTTATGACATACTAAGGATAAGAAATTTTCAAAATACCCCGGTGAAGGAACTAGAAGAAGAAACTCTCTCGATATTTCAGGAGAACGGCTACGTGATGATACAGGATATGCTAGTAAAAGGCAATGTGGTAGAAGATGTCTTTTCAGAAGACGCCTTAATATCTTATGTTTTCCAGAGACAGAAGTTAGGAACAAAAAAATACGAAGATCCAAAATCAGCGATAAAATCTATGAAAGGTGCTAGGTCGGATTTTGAATTGAGATCTCGAGCGGATGAATTTTATTCACTTGACTGGCTCTACCGTAGAGGAAAACTTCTTGTTGGGAAGATGATACCTCCTTACAAGATGTATGCCCTTCCAGAACATGTCGGTGTTTACAGAACAGCTAAAGATATGAAGAAAACTCCGGCGATGGAGGATATATATGATATGATAGATAAGAAAGGCCCTCTTCCTAAAAGAACGATATATCACCAGTCCCCTTACAGTAGAATTAAGACCAAAAAGGCATTAGACGAGCTGTACGAGGGTATGATGGTCACTAAAGATGTCGACGATAGATATATCACAACTCCGGAGAGAAGTATGGATGCTAAAGAGGCAAAAAAATTGGTAGTTAGGTGGGCCTTTGAAAACTTTGGAATATTTACGGCGGAGAAACTTTCATCTTATTTGGGTATGGATTACGGCATGGGGACGATAAGAAATATACTATCTGAATTGGTCGAAGAAGGATTTCTATCTAAGGGATTTTTGGAGAATGGAAATGATGATGTATATTGGATACTTGACGAAGGTTTAGATATATTACCTGACTTAAACTTTGAAGGAAAAGGTGTGATCACGACAAAAGACAGGTTAAATCTGTATTTCAGAGATGAGATAAAGGAAAAATTCGATTTAGGGGCAAGTAACTTAATCTATAAAGATTCGAAATTCGTCGCTGCCTTTGATGCTAGCTTTAGGTCGAATACCGTAGATATAAG
>CAZRWG010000047.1:0-1618 GCA_964603805.1 uncultured Thermoplasmata archaeon | reverse complement strand
GCCTACGATCATAATATGAATATAAAAAGTCAGGATAAGAAGAAAAAACGTGTCTCGGATTATGAGATAAGGAAATGGTATGAAAGTACTAGAGGTATCTGATATATGTCGGATCATAAAATATTGCTTTTAGGTTTAGGAATGCAGGGCAAAGCTGCTTTATATGATTTAGTCAGAAATGACTTAGTTTCTGAAATTTTTGTTGTAGATAAAAACCCTGATATCGATTATATTCAAAAGTTAGATTCGGATAAAGTTAGAGCCTTACAATTAGACGCATCCGATCGCGAACAAATTTTTGGATTAATGGATAAGGTGGACCTGGTTATAGAACTTCTACCGCCTGGATTTTCTTTTCATATTACCGAGTTAGCGGTTGAGAAAGGAGTAAACTTGGTAAGTACGATGTATCTTCTAGATCCTGAAGAAACAGACGAAGAAAAGGTAAAATCTAAGGAGAGAGCTTTAAAAGAGTTGGACGAGAACGCTAAAGATAGAGGTATAGTTATTTTACCAGAATTTGGCCTAGACCCTGGACTTGATCTCATTCTGGCAAAACAGGCTGTAAGAGAACTTGACGAAGTTGACGAGCTTTACTGCTACGGTACTGGTATTCCTGAATATGAATATGCCGATAATCCTTTAAAATACAAGTTTACCTGGTCTGTGGAAGGTTTGCTTAAAACGTATAATAGACCAGCACGGATCCTTGAAAACGGAGAAGTGGTAGATATACCTGGGGATGAGATATTCTCTGAAAAGAATGTTCATATGCTCGATCTTGAAGGATTTGAAGGTTTGTTAGAATGCTATCCTAATGGTAATAGTTTGAATTATGCTGAAATGTTGGGAATTGAGGATCAGTTGGAAAACATGGCCCGATATACTTGCCGGTGGGAAGGGCATACTGATTATTGGAAAACAATGGTTAGAAGCGGCTTTTTGGACGAAGAGCCATTAGAAATTGACGGGAAACAAGTGAGTCCGATCAGATTTGTAGCTAATCTTCTTGAGTCACAAGATAAATTTTGGTTAAAGGATGATGAAAGAGATATAGCTATGGTACGGGTAGAAGCATGCGGTCTCAAAGATGGAGAACAAGTATGTAATATCTATCAGGTGATAGATAAAAAAGACCTAGAAACTGGGTTTACCGCCATGCAGCGAACCGTAGGTTTTACCGCGAGTATAGGAGCAGAGAAAATACTTGAGGGCGAGATAGATAAAGAGGGGTTACTTTCACCTACAGATATCGAACTATCTACTATATCTAGAGACCTTAAAGAAAGGGGTATAGATATCGAACATCATATTGAGAGAGAATAACAATAAATCAAAAATCGGATAGATTTTCTAGTAGCTTGTAAGTGGTCTTTATCCCATTTTTAAAGTATTTCAATACTAGATTTTCATCTGGAGAATGATTGTTTTCATCAGCATTTGCGTAAGGAACAACGATGCAATCTATACCTAGCTCTTCAGCAAATACATACGAGGGTAGAGAACCTCCTGCCGCTGGCTTTAAAATCGGATCTTTAGCCCACCCATATTTAACCGCATTCATTATAGGTTCAATATAAGGAGAATCTAAATCTGTCCTGTATGGTTTCATGCTGTC
>CAZRWG010000046.1:0-7778 GCA_964603805.1 uncultured Thermoplasmata archaeon | reverse complement strand
GGTCTGATATGCTGGGAGAATTATATGCCTCTTGCAAGGACCGCGATGTATGATAAAGGAGTTGAGATCTATTTAGCTCCGACCGCAGCAGCCGAAGACGTTTGGCAGTCTTCTCTAAAACACATAGCATATGAAGGTCGATGCTTTGTTTTAGGGTGTAATCAATACGTCACTAGAGATATGTATCCTGAGTATGCTTTAGAACGCTTGGATTATGATCGAGAGGTCATATGTAGAGGAGGAAGCGTGATAATCTCTCCTATGGGAAAGACTATCGAAGGACCTCTATACGGTGAAGAGGGAGTCCTTTATGCCGAGCTCGATCTTGGGGAAATCTGTAAAAGCAGATTTGATTTTGACGTGGTAGGCCATTACTCAAGGCCCGACGTTTTTGAATTAAATATAAACGAAGAAAAACAGGCAAATGTAAGGAGGGAAAAGTCCGATGATTGAGGAGTTGAATAATAGAGACTTAGGGAGATACGATAGGCAGATAAGAGTTTTTGGAGAGAAGGGTCAGGAAAAGCTGAAGAATTCTAGAGTTGCAGTTGTAGGCCTAGGAGGTCTCGGTTGTCCAGCTTCATTCTTTTTGGCAGCTGCCGGCGTTGGTAAGTTGTTACTCGTAGATTATGAGGGAATAGAGTTGAGTAATCTGAACAGGCAGATACTGCACTGGGAGGAGGATGTTGGGGAGAAAAAGAAAACTAAATCTGCTCAACAGAAGTTGAAAAGACTCAACTCCGATATAGAAGTGGAAGTTTTCGATGGAAAGATAATTGAGGACAATTTGGACATTTTAGAAGACGTTGATGTGGTCGTAGATGCGCTCGATAATTTTGAGACAAGATATTTATTGAATCAATTCGCAGTAGAAGAAAAGATTCCCTTCATCCATGCAGCGGTGGAAGGCACCTATGGCCAGATGATCACTATTGTTCCAGATGAAACACCTTGCTTAAGATGTCTTTTTCCTGAGCCTCCGGAGAAACAGGCGACATTTCCTATACTCGGTACAACTTCAGGTTTGTTTGGAACCCTTTTAGCGAACGAAACTATCAAATTTTTAACTAGTCATGGAGAAGCATTAAAAGGCAAACTGTTGGTCTTTGATTTAGGTCGGAATAACGCTGAGTTTATTGAAGTTGGGAAGGATCCTGAATGTGATGTTTGCAGTGAAAAGGATTAAGAGATTACAACCACTTAGTTAATACTAAAAAGTTCTTTATATAGGGGCCTTATTACACCGCTTCAGAAAAAGGTCTGGAGTAAAATGACAATAAAAATACTACTCGTGGACGATGAAACTTCTTTGTTAGAACAAGCTAAGATATTTTTGAAAAAGATATCTCAGGAGATAGAAGTTTCTACAGTTGCTTCTGCCCAAAAAGCATTAGAGATTTTGGATGAGAAAGAGTTTGATGTAATAGTTTCAGATTACCAGATGCCTGAGATTAACGGTTTAGAATTTTTAGAAGAGGTGAGAGAAGAGAGAGATTGCGATATCCCATTCATAATGTTCACCGGCAAGGGTAGAGAGGAAGTGGCGATGAAAGCAGTCAATTTCGGAGCTGACCGTTATATTAAAAAAGAAGGAAACCCAAAAGACCAATTTGAATTTCTAGCTCATGCTATCATTCGAGAAAATGAGCGATTCAAGACCAAAAAAGAAAAAAAAGAAAGAGAAAAGAAGATCAAAAAATTGTATGAGGCCTCTATAGAGTTAGGTAACTATGATTCAGAGGAAGGAATTTATCATCATGTTTTAGAATCATTCAAAGATATTTTAGATTTTCAGGCTAGCAGTATATGCATGTTAGAGAACGGAGACCTTACTGTCAAAGCTACGACGAATGCAAAAAATGTAAAGGTAGGCCAGAAATGGTCAAAGGATGAAGGAATAAGGGGCTTGACGTATCAAAATAAGGAATCATACTTGATCGAAGACCTGTCGAATTGGAAAGAAGCTCAACCCTCTGATCTGGATGTGAAATCTGGACTCAGCGTGCCGATAAAAGATGAAGGATTATTTCAGGCTATATCGTATGAGAAAAATTATTTTGACGAATTTGATCTCGAGATGGTGGAGATGCTTATATCCCATATGTGGCAAGTTATTGAAGGGATCAGATTCCAAGATGAATTAAAGAAAAGTAGGACTTGGTTATCGCAAGTAATCGAAAATACCTCTATCCCTACATTCGTGATCGATGAAGAGCATAAAATTACTCATTGGAATAAAGCCTGTGAAAATTTGACCGGTATATCAAAAGATGAAATTATCGGAGCTCAAGGTGCGTGGAAGGCTTTTTATGACGAGCAGAGACCGGTTATGGCAGACCTGGTTTTAGATGATGTTTCGGAAAAGAAAATCGAAGAGTATTATGGAGATAGAGTTAGACAATCTAATGTATTATCGGAGGCCTATGAAATGGAGGATTTCAATCCTAGGTTTGGTAAAGAGGGTAAATGGATCTATTTTACGGCCGCTCCGATAAAAGATTCTATAGGAAAGAGAATAGGTGCGATAGAGACCCTTGAAGATATAACAGAAAGAAAGGGACGTGAACGAGAACTCGAAAAAAGAAATGAGTGGATAAAAAAGCTGCACGAAAGAGCGACCGAACTTAAGAAATGCGAGAGAGTAGAGGATATCTGTGAGTTGGTAGTAGAGACTTCTGAGCAGTTATTGGATTTCGAAGTTTGCGGTATAGATTTCGTAGAGGAAGGTGAATTCGTGCCAATAGCGGTTTCTAGCCAAATAGAGGATGGATTTATAAGGAGAAAGGTGGAGGAAGCTGGTATCAGTCGTAAGGTATATGAAGAAAAAGAGACCCTGCTGGTGAAAGACCGAAGGGAGGTCGATTTCTCTAAACCAGTAGTCAGCGATTATAGATCATCTATAACCATCCCGATGGGAGATTTTGGGATATATCAAGCATTATCTACCAAAGTTGGTGGATTAGGAGAGAAGGACTTAGAATTAGCTGAAATCTTAGTCAATCACGCTACTGAAGCTATCAACCGTCTAAAATCAGAGGAACAATTGAAAAGAAGTAAGGAAAAAATAGAAAGATTGCATCAGGCTAGTGCAGAATTGGAAAGCTGTCAATCAGAAGATGGGGTCTATAAATGTGCTGTAAAAGCGGCTGAAAATATTTTAGATTTTGACATGTGCGGCTTTGATGCAGTTGAGAACGACAAATTCGTGGCGAAGGCCATTTCATCCGGTGTACCGGAAGACGGGCATGTAGATAAACCGATAGATGAAGCAGGCACAAGTAAGAGGACCTATTTGAATCAGGAATCATATCTCATTGAGGATCTTACTGAAGATAGAGAAGCTAAACCTGTAAAAAGCGATTATAGATCGATTATAAGTTTACCTGTCGGTGAGTACGGTATTTTCCAAGCTGTGTCTACAGAGGTTGAACATTTTGATGAAGAAGATCTGAAGATAGCTGAGTTGTTGATCAGTCACGTTGTCGAAGCTTTGAAGAGGCTAGAGACGGAAAAGAGGGAGGAGTTCCTTCATTCTCTATTGAGGCACGATGTTGGGAATAAAGCCCAGATAACTCAAGGGTATCTTCAACTAATAAAAGACTATGATCTCCCAGAAGAAATTGAAGAATATGTTGAAAAAGCGAAACAGTCTACGGAGGATGGAATTGATATAATCGAAAAGGTCAGAAAGCTTAGAAAAATCGAAAAAAAGGAAGAGATAAGTGAAATAGATCTAGACTCAAAGATGGATGAAATCATCTCGAAATATAAGAGTCAAATAGAAGAGAAGAACATTATCTTAGAAAGAAACGAAGTTGGTCGTAAAGTAAAAGGTGGATCTCTATTGGAAGAACTCTTCTCCAATATAATAGAAAATTCAATTCGTCATTCGAACTGTGATAAGATAAGAATCTATTCTCAGAACGAAGAGAATGAATGTATAATTACCGTAGAGGATGATGGTGAAGGGATCTCAGACGATTTGAAAGAGAAGATATTTGATAAAGGTTTCAAAAGCGGTGAAAGGGCAGGAACTGGATTGGGACTTTATATGGTAAAAGAGATAGTTGAAGGATATGATGGTAGTGTAGAAGTGAAGGATTCTCAGATGGGTGGAGCAAGATTTGACGTTATGTTGAAAAGAGCATGATATCTGAGACGATCTGGAAGGTGCATTTGAGGTCCTTTAACGAGATAATCTCTTCTTTTTCTGGCTTATTGGATAACTGAGAATATACCATGCCCGATTATAGCTCAAATCAATTAACTAGATGGTTCTGTGTTTTGACAACCCTAATCTTTATATTTTGTTTGACTATACAAAAGCTGATAATTTGAAGAAGAAAGGCTTTCAGAAAGGGATAATTTTTGCCCTGGCTTTTTTAGGTTTCAGCAGAGGTTTTGGGTTCGCTCTCAACAAGGGCTTCACTTTTCCTCTATTGAGCCAGTACACTGAATCTGCTTTTATAAGAGGATTGGTTCTGAGTCTTCAGGGCCTCATGGGTTTCCTTATACCTATCTTGTTAGGATACATGAGCGATACATATAGATCTGAGTATGGTAGAAGAAAGCCATTCATCCTAGCTGGAGGTTGTTTAGCGGGGATATTCGCCGTGATGATATACACTAGCTTTACTTTTGGGGCTCCACTATGGTTTTTCACTTTGATCGTCGCTATTTTCTACTTTGCGATGTACTCCTACGTCAGTCAATTTAGAGCTCTACTTCCGGATTTGATACCTAGCGGCGATAGAGGAAAGGCTAGTGGATTCATAACTTTGGCAGAATGGGCTGGGAACCTCGTTCTTTTCGGCGCCTCAGCTTATCTCATCGCGACTTTTGTCTGGGGTCAATTCTCCATGTTCTTACTTACTGGAGTTTTTCTCATAGCTGCATCGATCTTTACTTTCCTCAGGATCAAGGAACCTATAGTGTCTGATACGATACCTTCTCAAACATTGATCCCCTATCTCAAAAGTGTTTTTAAAAACAAAAATTTTCTAAATTTTTACTCCGCCCAGATGCTCCTTTGGATAAGTTATCAACTCGTAGCTGTGTTTTTATTCGGCATAGCTGCTTACATATTGGAAGGTGACGCTACCAGTGCTAGTGTCGATAAGGTCCATTCCTTCGGTTTGTTCGCTATGGCGGTTTTCAATTTCACCGTGTTAGGAGGCTCTTTGTCTGGTGGCTATATCTATGATAAGATAGGTAGGCGAATCAGCATAATAGCTGGAGCTTTGATTTTTGGATTACCGCTGACGATGGGTTGGTTCGTCGAGACTAGACTTCAGATGTTGATAGCTTTACTTGTAGCGGGAATAGGCTGGGGCGCTGTACTAGCTGGTTCACTGCCCGTAGTAGGTGATCTACTGACTCAATATAAAAGAGAAGAATTCAACGGTAGATATTACGGTGTATTTGCTGCAACTAGAGCTTTGCCCGTCTTGATTGCTTCCGCACTAGGTGGTTTGATAGTAGATCTAGCTGGGAACAATTACAGAATCCTCTTTCCTATAGCTGCTGTCCTCATATGGATCTCAATTCCTCTAATATGGTCTCTTAATGAATTGGAGGAAGATTGATGCTATTCGTATCGATCATCGTTTTACTTTCGACATTTTTTGTTTTTATTGTATTAATCTCTCACAGGATTACCAAACCGAAAAGGAACATAGGTGATTGGAACCCTAGTGATTTCGGGCTTGAATATAGCGAAGTATCATTTGAAACAGAAGACGGGATTGATTTGAAGGGTTGGTGGATCGATAAAAAAAGTGACAAGACTCTGATATGTCTTCATGGATATACCGCCAGTAGATGGTATGAAGTGTATATGAAACCTCTTTTGAAGATATTGAAAGATAAGCGTTATAACATACTGTATCCTGATCTTAGAGCTCACGGAAAAAGTGGAGGAAGCAGAACTTCTTTCGGGCTGAAGGAACATTTGGACCTCAAAGCCTCTTTGGATTGGTTGAAGAAAAATCATGAAGAGAGCTGTGAGAGAATAGGAGTGATAGGGTATTCTATGGGAGGAATTGTAGCTATCAAAGGGTTGGTTTCAGATAGAAGAGTAGATTGTGCAGTGGCAGATAGTCCGCCTATAGATATTGACTCAACTTCAGCAAGAAGCCTGAAATATTTTGCCGGAATACCATCACTATTTTATCATTTTGTAAAACCTATCGTTCGCTTACTTTTCGGGATCAAAACTTTAGATATGTATAGATATATGGACCGTGTTGAAAGACCTCTATTGTTGATCGCGGGGAAAAATGATCCTATAGTTCACTTGTCGGAAGTAAGAAAGTTTTATGAGGGTAGTAAGGATTGTGTAGAGTTATGGAGTACTGAAGGAGAGCATTCCAGAACTATACAGATAGATTTGAAAATTTATGAAAAAAAGATAATCTCTTTCTTTGAAGGACATCTTTGAGGTGTAGAATATGGAAAATAAGGATTGTAAGATAATAGCGCATCGCGGCGCTTCTGGTTTGACAGAATTCGATAATTCCTTTGAATCTTTTCGAAAAGCTGTAGATCTTGGTGCAGATATGATCGAGTTCGACGTTAGAAAGACTAGAGACGACGTGATGATAGCTTTTCATGATCCCGTGATTGAAGGGGAGAGGATATCGGATCTGAGTTATGAAGAACTTTTGGATATAACTGAAGAGATAGGTTTTAAAGTTCCCACGGTCGAGGACGTGGTTAACCTTTCAAAAGACAAGATCGGTTTAGATATAGAACTCAAAGAGAAGGGTTATGAAAAAAGAGTTGTAGAGCTGGTGAGAGATAATTTAGACTATGATAGATATGTGATGAAATCCTTTACTGATGAGTGCGTTAAGAGCATAAAAGAATATGATTCTAAAGTACAAGCCGGATTATTATTAGGTGTTGAAGACCCCCAGTCTAAAATCAAAACTCGTTTGTCGGAACTTTTTCCTAAAAGAAGATTGAACAGGTGTAAAGCTGATTTCGTAGCTCCTAATTATCGACTTTTGCGACTTTTCTATCTTAAGAGGATGTGGAAGTCTGGCTTTGATGTGTTTGTATGGACCGTAAATGATGTAGAGATGATGGAGGAATTGATCAGTGAAGGGGTAGAGGGACTGATTACTGATAGACCTGATCTTGCTTTGGATGTTAGAGAAAAAAATTAGCAAATTTTTCTTATTTATCCCTATTAATTATCACTACGATCAGCATGCCGACAATCATCACAGGGAATGTGAAACTCGGAATTTCTTTTTCTCCCTCATCCTTTTCAATGATGAAAGAACTGCTGATATCCTGTCCGCTCATTCCGTACTCATCATGGACAGTTATACGGATCCTTGCCTCATCGGTAGACTCTTCTGGAATGGTCCATAGATAACTGCCTGTATCGTTCAGATCTGTAGTAATATTAGACCATGAGGACCCGTTGTCGGTAGAATATTCTAGATCGACTCCAGTAATGTTTCCGCTTCCTTTTTCTGTATACCATCTTATCTCTTCTTCACTGTTACTTCTCCACGATTCGCTTCTCTTTGGAGTCTGTACTTCTACGGAAGGTGGTTCTATCTCAGCTTCAGCGATATGGGCGAGCGTTCCTACTGCATGACTAGTAAGCTTCGTTATCTGGGGAATGGTGAGCTTATCTAGAGTGTCTTCTTCTGAATGGTAATAGGGATTGAATTCAGTTTCTATGGCAAGAGAGGCATCGTATCCTTCATCCCAGAAACTAGCGTGGTCGGATCGAGTTTCAGTGCTGTTGTACTCATAGGTGA
>CAZRWG010000045.1:0-7781 GCA_964603805.1 uncultured Thermoplasmata archaeon | reverse complement strand
GGAAATTCCAGACAGATGAAGCGTATGATGAAGAAGATGGGGCTTGAGAGTGACGAACTCGATGCAAAAAAAGTCATAATAGAGACCGACAAGAAAAAATTGGTCTTTGATAGTCCTCAGGTTGTCGAAATGAATATGAAAGGGCAGCAGATGTATCAAGTTGTTGGAGAGCCTAGAGAAGAGGCGTTAGATGGTGAAGTCCTGATACCAGATGAAGATATTGAGTTGGTCTCAGAAAGAGCCGGTGTCTCCAAAGAAGAGGCGGAAAAAGCTCTCAAGGAAGCTGATGGAGAACCTGCTGAAGCTATCATAAATCTTCAGTCTTGAATGGGAAGATATTGAGATCGATTCCCTCAAACTTTAGTGACTAAAGTCGTTCCACTAGGATATCTCAAATGACCTCTTTTATTCTCTTCTCCACAAATTCTTTTTCGAGTTGACTTAAAAATCTTCCTAGCCTTGGACCCTTATTTTGGCCCAATAATATTTTGTAAAATGAGCGGAAGGCTTTGCCCTTAGCTATCTCGACCTCTTCGGCTGTAGAGTGTACTAGTTTATGTAAAGAATCGGAATCCCAATCATGTTCTTCTATATGGTTGAGATAAGAAGCTAAAAATCTTTTTTCTTTTTCACTCAGATCGACAGCCGGAAGTTCTTTTTTGAGTGAGAATTTTACCATATCGGGTGCAAAATTTTCTAGCCAATATTCTACTTTTTCTGCTCTTTGCTTGAATCGTCGAAAGTCCTCCGGCCTATCTTCTTTGATCTGACCAGTTTGTTGAGCTATAGACCAGATTTTTTCCTTTTCATCATAGATCTGGACTAAATTTACTAGATGCCTGTAAGGGATCCGTTGGGGTCTCTCTGAAGGAACACTTCCCACTTGAGATAACTCGTAAGTCCTTTCCTTCTCTTCGTCATCACCTTCAAAGTAAACCTTCTCACACTCGTCGTACTGATCGACTAAATCTAATAGACCTAATTCAGGATCAAAATCTATGTGGGTCCTGGGTTTGCTATTCATTATCAAAAATCTCAACACCTCTGGAGAGACCATCTTAAGCATATCCTCTGTTTTAATAGCAACTCCAGAAGACGAAGACATCGGTCCTTCGCCTTTCAGTTGTATCCATTCATAAACAACAGGATGTGGTGCCTCCGTATCGAATATATCTTCTATTATCCTTTTACCTGTATCCCAAGAACCTCCAGATGCAGAATGATCTTTACCGAAGGGTTCGCAGTCTATACCAAGGATCCACCATCTCGCAGGCCAATCACACCTCCAAGGTAATTTGCCATCATCTTTTCTTATGTCAGCCTCACCTTCATATCCGCATTCACATTCGTACCTAACGTAAGGATCATCGAAGCAAATTATCATTGCTTCACCTATATCGCTACATTCTTCACAGACAGGATTATAAGGGTACCAATCATCATCTAATTCCCTACCAGTCTCTTCCTCGATAATTTCTGCCACCTGATCCTTCTTCTCTAATATTATCCTTATAGAATCTTCGTACTCCCCTTGTGCATACATCTCGTGCGCATATAAGACCTCAAGGTCTACACCTAACTCCTCCAAAGATTCTAGAAAAGGCTCCATAAAATGCTCGGCATAATTATCGTGTTCTTCACAAATACAGGGAATTTCGCTGAGGGGTTTACCGATATGCTTTTCATATGATTCGTCTAAAAATGGATAAGATCTTCTTAAAGGATCGAACGAATCAACTATCAATACAAGATCGCCTGAAGAAGCTCTAGAGATGGCTTCACCTGTCAAGATCTCCCTGATATGTCCAAGGTGGATAGGTCCAGAAGGAGCTTCACCAGTAGCTATCAGTGGATTTTTTGATTCAACTTCTTCTGCTTCTGAGTCCGCCCAATGCATTCTATTACCTTCAACCTATCATCCGAGCTCTTATCAACGCACGCAGTGGAACACCTAAAACGTCATCTCTGCCGTTCTTGTTCACTTTGACAATACACATTTTGATATTTGCTCCTTCCTCTTCAAGATCTTTAACTGCTCCCTTCATTGTTTCTCCAGTATTTATCACATCATCCACTACTACGATGTTTTTTCCATCAATACCGGAATAGTTAGAAGCTAGAGTCCCTCCTCCTTCACCTCTATTTTCATGAGGAGGTCTGTAGATCGCGAGTTCTCTATCTAATTGCTCAGACACGAGTACAGAAGCAGGTATACCATTGACAGCAATACCAACGATCGTTTCTATGTCGATATCCATTCTCTCCATTTCTTCCAATATTATATCAGAAAATAAGCTTGCTACTAGACCTATCCTTCTTCCATAAACTCCTATAGATCTCCAACCTATTTTAACGTCCATCGGAGGCTTTTCCTCTTTTATATCGCGGGTCAAAAGCCAAGTAACAGTATCTGGTGAAACATTGAGCTCGTCAGCTATCTCCTTCTCTTTGAGCCCTTTTTCCTTAAGATGTTTAGCTTTATCTACTAACTTTTCAATTCCTTTCATCGTCTCACTCATCCGTAAATCGAGCTATCATTATTTAATATTGTGGTGCTTCTAAGCTGTATCTATCCCCAATTCTTCAAGCTTTTCTTTTGTAGGAACACCCATCTTATCCCAACCTCTTTCTTTGTAATAATCCTTCAACATCTTCTTAACCTGTTTTTCGGTAAGTTTCTCTCCATCAAGATTTTCTACAGGAGTAGGCGTAGAGAACTGTTCTGGAACATGCAGAATCTTCTTGATTTCAGGGCTCTGTTTTAATCCATACAATCGCTCAAGATTATAAACTCGTTCACCGACTTTATACATCTCTTCTTTGCTGAGTTCAAGGCCGAGATGAGCGTGGACGAATTTACTCATCAATTCGGGGGAATACACGCTTCTTCCAGTCAATTTACAAGATCCCAATATGTCATGAAGTGTGATATAATTCTCCCTCCAAGCAACGTACTCTTTGTTTTCAATAGACTTACGATCTCTTTCCATATTTACCCAATTTCCCTCAGAGTCCGTGGTCGGTCCGCCTCCAAGTTCTATACCGTCACAGTCGGACCTGAGATGACAGGCGCCTCTAGTTGAAGTGTAAAATCCCAAGCCCATTCCTTTCAAAGCCCTAGGATCGTACGCAGGAGGACTCAAACCGTTCACATGAACCGCGATCTCTTCTCTCCCAAACTCTTCTCCTACACCTTTTACACCTACAGCTGCTATATCACCTAGACCCTCTCTATATGCAATTTTTCTTAGTAGTTCCTTAACTTTTTCAGCATCTCCAAAAGATATATCCTCCTTAATCTCGCCTTCTTCACTTAGTCTCATCAAAAATCCAAGAGTGTTCCCCGCGCTTATAGTATCCATACCAAGATCATCGCAGAGATGGTTAGCCTTTGCAACTTCTTCGATATCTCCTATCATCAGATTTGAGCCTAGTGAAAAGGATGTTTCATATTCCACGTCGACGATGTCTTTGTATACCTGTCCACACCTGCAGGGACATCTATGACAGCCTTTGCTCTCGCTGATATCGTCTTCCCAATAATAACTGCTAAGTTTATCACCGTCCTCAAAGTATCCGCTTTCCCAGTACTTCGTAGGGAATATACCAAGTTCAGATGCCATCCCTCCAAATTTCACAGTACCGTGAGAACTGTAAGCGTCGAAGCTTTCTTTTCCGGACCCATCTTTTCCAGTAAATTCAGAGAATGCTTCACTTTTCAATTCGTCTAACTTTTCTGGATATTCAGGTTCTATCTCCTTCCAGCCGTCGACCACAATTCCTTTCAAGTTCTTCCAACCCATGACAGCACCCAATCCAGTTCGACCGACTTCTCTATCATCTCCTGTTATTATAGCAAACTTAACTAAATTCTCTCCAGCGGGACCGATAACGGCTGCACTTCCCCCGTGTCTCTTCTTTAATATCTCTTCTGTCTTTTTCGTGCCCAATCCCTCTAGTTCAGTTGCTTCTTTTACCTTGATCCCATCCTCTTCAATCGATAGATAGCTTATTTTTTCTCTTCTTCCTTTTATAACCAAGGCATCAAATCCGGCTTTCTTCACTTCTTCTCCTAAAGAACCTCCAAATATTCCCTCCGCCATTATTCCTGTCAGAGGTGATTTTGAATAAAAACCGCATTTCTCGGTCATCGGTATCTTGCTTCCGTTAAGAGCTCCAGGAACGAAGATTAATGGATTCTCTTCAGAAAAAGCTTTAATTTTTCCTTCAGTTTCTTCTTGAAGTAATTTTATACCAAGACCGTTTCCACCTAGATACTTTTCGATTATTTTTTCATCTAACTCTTCAACTTCAGTTTTCTTTTCAGATAAATCTACTTTCAAAATTCTGTTCCATGCTCCCGACATCTCGATACACCGTATTTTTCGAAATAAGTTAGGAGGATATAGTTTTAATTGTCAAAAAAACACTACGGAAGTCCTTAACTATAAATAGGTAGTTTGGGAGTTCAAATTTCTATATGCCTAGGTTTTCGATCATACTCGTCGAGCCTCAAACCGCTGGAAACATAGGAGCTGTAGCTAGATTGATGGGTAATTTTGGTTTTAAAAATTTGTATCTAGTGGATCCTGTTAAAATAGATGAAGAAGCGGAGAAAAGAGCGATGCATGGCAACAATATTTTACAAAAAGCCGAGATATGTGAAGATTACGAAGAACTAGTTTCTAACTTCGATATGGTTGTTGGAACATCGGGTATAAACACTGAAAATGAAAAGAAATTCCTTAGGAAAGCAGAAACTCCAGAAAAATTATCAAATTCTATCAGCGAATATGAAGGAAGCATAGCTTTGGTTTTCGGAAGAGAAGACAAGGGTCTAAATAACCAAGAATTGATGAAATGTGACCGCCTAGTAAGAATACCTGCATCCGAAGACTACCCCATCCTAAATCTCTCCCATGCCGTCGGTATAGTGCTTTATGAGATATTTAAGGAAACTGATGGAAATATCGTTAATAAAGATGACAGATTGAGCGAAGAGAGTGAAAGAGAACGGCTTATCCAAAGATTCTCAGATATATTGGAAGAGATAATATTTCCAGAACACAAATATGAGAAAACTGAAGTGATGTTTAGAAGGATATTGGGAAGGTCATCTCTTACTAAATGGGAATATCACCGATTGATGGGTGTTTTTTCTCAGATACTTAGAGAATTGGAAAGTGAAAAGAAAAACGATTAGGGAAGGAATTTTTCTAATTCTTTCATTCCTAAGGATTTTAGTTTTTCAGAAGTTGGGCCTTCATTTTTCCATCCCCTTTCCCTATAATAGTCATCTATAGTTTTCTGTAACTCCTCTTCTAGTATCGGTTCTCCTGCACTTTCACCTTTCGGTAAGCTTTCTTTTAATCGCTTTGGCAAGCCATCATCACCTCTGCTGAATCCCTCACGAGCTGAATGGATCTTCAACAGATTGTAATTTCTTTCACCTATCCTCTGCATCTCTTCCGCATCTATTTTTAGATCTGTTACCGCTTCCATTATCTCTCTTATCAGTGGAAGATTATAATTTTTTCCTGATTGCGAAACAACGAAGATACAGAGTATTGAAGAATTAACGAAAGACCGAATATCTTCAAACACTTTCACTGCTTTAGCTTTTCCTCTCAAAGTGAATCGATCGTCGATATCTTCTAATCCTAATTCTGGGATCTCTTCAGCGGCGGTATCATGAAAACCTTCGTTATGAGTGCCTCCTCTAGGACTAGTCGCATAGCTCAATCCGAGTCCTTTTTTCCCTCTAGGCTCGTGCATCGGTATCTCTTGTCCTTTGGAAGTTACAGCGAAGTCGGCACCAATTTCCTCTGCAAATTCTTCTATACCTTCAGCAACTAACTCACCTATACCCTCTCTATTTGCTATCTTATCTATGAGATCTATTATAGCTTTTGGATCACCCCATTCTATATCTTCATCTATTAGACCTTTTTCCGATGCCTCCATCAGAAACGCTATGGTGTCACCTGCGCTAATAGTATCCAACCCATACTTGTTACATTTCTGATTTGCTAGCGCAATAGATGATGGATCGGAATTCATGCATAAAGAACCTAAAGCTGCGATAGTCTCGTATTCTGGCCCACCGTACCTTTCCTCGACTTCTTCACCGGCGAACTCAGTATTGACCACTCTTTTACAATTGACAGGACAGGCAGTGCAGTTGTCTCTTTCCTTCAATATTGTGTCGAATAGAGTTGTACCGTCTATTTTTTCGGCTTCATCGAAGACACCTTCTTTAAAGTTCTTCGTCGGTAATATACCCAATTCATCGAGAGGTTCGACTAAACCAGTTGTTCCATACTTTCCCCACTCAACTGTACCAGATTCTTGTAACTGTTCGAAGAATTCCTTTTTCTTTTTTTTCAAAAGGTCTCCGTCCTGAATAGGAAGTTTCTTTGTACCCTTAGCCAGAATCGCTTTCAAATTTTTACTCCCCATCACAGCCCCGAATCCAGGTCTTCCAGCAGCACGGTTTCTATCGTTTATTATGCATGAAAACTTAACTAGGTTTTCACCAGCTTTACCTATAGCCGTAACTTTACCTCCTTCATGTATCTCTTTAAGTTTTTGGTCTACATCCGCCACTTCTTCTCCCCAAATATCCTCAGCATCATTCAAACATGCGCCATGCTCGTCAAGCGATATGTAAACAGGGGAATCGGCTTTTCCCTTTACGATGATCCCATCATAGCCAGTGGTCGCTAATTCATGAGCGAAAAAGCCACCGGCGTAAGAATCACTTACCGATCCGGTCTTGGGAGATTTAGAAAGGACGACATGTCTCCCTGATCCGGGGATACGGGTGCCCTGTAGAGGGCCTGTAGCGAATATCAAGATGTTCTCCGGACCTAATGGATCAATACCGCTGTCTATCTCCTCTAATAATATTCTAGATCCGATCCCTCTTCCACCCAAGTATTTCTCATACCATTCTTCCGGTACCTCGTAATCCTCAATAACACTTTGACTCAGGTCTACTTCCAAATATCTTCCGAAAAAACCTTTCATAGTCATATCTATTTATAATCTATCGGATCTTCTAATATAACAATCTTTCGAAATAATATTTAGTATAAAACCCAGATTAACATCTTACAAAATGATCGATTCACTCCTGTCTTCCATCGCCTATACCTACCTTCTCCGCCATCAGCTTCTTCAATTCGTCTCTATCCCTAGCCTCCAACCCAAAGTACTCCTGGAACTTCGAACTAGTTCTCAAAGAGTAGGTCCTTCCATCCCTCTCAGAAAGTATTAGGCCCTTCTCTTCCAGAGTATCTACATGCTCGTATACTTTCTCTCCGACCTTTTTCTTGAGATCACTCTGTTTTATAGGTTGATAATAAGCTATAAGAGCGGCGGTTTTCAAAAGTGGCTTGTTTATTTCTTCGTCCATCATTTCCATCCCATATTTGTTAAATTTTGATTTCAATTGTAAAGAAAACTTTCTGCCTATCTTGACGATCTCTAGTGCGGTTTTTCTGTTCTGATACATCCTTCGAAGTTTTTTTACGCCTTGGCGAACTTCACTCCTTGATCTGCCAACTGCTTCTTCTATTTCGGGAACGGTCAAAGGATGGCTGGAGGAAAAAAGGACAGCCTCAACAACCTGTTCTATATCTTCTTCATCTTCAAATGCTCTCTCTGATATTAACTGTTCCTCTTCGACCTCATTATAATCCTCAGAGACCTCTTCTTCGGCATCTTCTGTCATATCCGCTTTAGAAAAATAATTTAAGATATATTAACTTACCGAAATG
>CAZRWG010000044.1:0-7789 GCA_964603805.1 uncultured Thermoplasmata archaeon | reverse complement strand
GATAAAAAAGGTTTGGGCAGAATATTTGCATACACTCAAAACGAAAATTCTTACCTTTTTTCTAGAATTTTTGGTATAGTATCTTACAGTAAAGTAAATGAGTTAAGCGCTGAACTTGAAGATATGAAGAATGAGGCAAAAAAGTTCGCTAGGGATATCAATGGAACCTTCGCCGTTAGAGCTAGAAGAGTGGGGCACCACGGATATTCAAGTCAAGATGTTGAAGATGAAATTGGCAGCGTAATACTCGAAGAAAATCCTAATCTACGGGTGGATCTTGATGAACCAGAAAATGAGTATCATATAGAAATAAGACATTCCGATGCTTATATATTTACAGAAATTGAGGAGGGTCCTGGAGGATTGCCTTTGAGTTCACAAGGTAAAGTTGCAGCTTATATTGAAGATAAATATGACTTTCTAGCAACTTGGTTGATGATGAAGAGAGGAGCAAGACCGTACGTAACTATAGGGGATGATATGTGGGCGGATAAATTAAAGAAATGGGATGCAAATCTTAAAAAAATAGGAGCTGGTAATTTTGAGAAAATACTATCAAAAGATCATGCTAAAGATATTAAGGCCGTGGTATTAGGAGAAAGACTTGAAAATTACTCCATAAAAAAGTATGAGACGATGACGATCCGACCCCTGATTGGATTTACTGAAGAAAGGATAAAGAAGTTTTTTGAGACCATAGAAAAATTAGAAGGAAAAGGTAAAGAATAGAATTTTTGGAAGATCTGTTTAGGCCCACTTTTCTTCTACAACCTCTTGGTCTATAGGACGGATTCTACCTCTAATATTTATGTACTCGCCGTCCAAATCTAATTGTCCTCCATAATCTATATCTCCATCGATCTCTACATTTTCAAAGATCTTTACATCTTCTTGGCTATTGATATTCCTGACTCTTGTATTTTTTTCCAGTATCACATCTTTTTTAGCATTGATATCCTCAACTTTGCTTCTCTCAGAGATCGATATAGACTCTCCTGATATTTCTCCAGTGATCTTACAGTCCTTTCCTACTTTTACACTACCGGATTCTGAGATTATTTCTCCTTTGATCGTTGTGTTATCACTTATGACAATGTCTTCTTCAGATTTCAAAGATCCTTTTAATCTGACACCTTTTTGAACTTCGATAGATCCTTCTGATTCAATATCTTCATGGATCCGAGAATCTGAGGTTAGTATCATCTTATCATCGTCATATGTGATTTTTTCATCGGATTGCTGCTTTTTACCTTCAGGAATTGAGTCTCTTTCGGCTTTTCCAGTTACTTCTTTTTCTTCTGTTAGATATTCATTTTCTAATTTAGGTTCACGAATAATCTCATCTTCCTCTTCAATATCAGATGGAGTTTCCGATTCTATTACTTCAGATTCCTTTTCCTCTTCCATTTCAGACGGCCTTTCCGATTCTATTACTTCAGATTCCTTTTCCTCTTCCATTTCAGACGGCCTTTCCGATTCTATTACTTCAGATTCCTCTTCTTCCTCTTCCATATCAGACAGTCTGTCCGTTTCTATTATTTCAGACCCCTCTTCCTCTTCAATATCAGAAGGCCCATCCGTTTCTATTACTTCAAATTCTTCTTCCTCACTTTCTTCTTGAATGTCTTCTTCCTGCCTCACATCCTGCTCAGCTTCTTCAGGAGATTCCTTTTTTATGGTCTTTACCTCCTCTCTGAGAGAGGTGACTTCATCTTCCAATTTTCGTAAAGTACCCATTAAAGCAGTCGGTCCCTTTCGCACCTCCGATTCCTGACCTTCTTCCTCGAGCTTTTTCATCTGCTCTTCAATATCCTTCTTTTCTTCTTTAACCGTAACTAATACTTCGTCTGCTATTTCTTCATCGAACCCTTTTTCTTTTTTCCCTTCTTCTTCTTTTTTAACCTTTTCTAACTCATTTTTCAGTTCTCTATTTTCTTTTCTCAAAGTTTCTATTTCTTCTTTCAGTTCTTCAAATTCCTGATAATCCGAAATGCCAGATGGTTCCTTAAGATCTATCTTATCTTCTTCTTTTTCTATATACTGTTCCTGCTCTTTCAAAAATTCCATCATACTCCTCACTTGGGAGACAAGGTGTTCTCCTTGCTCAGTGGCATCTGTTTCTTTTTCTTGTTCAGAGGTATCACTGATCTTTTTAACCTCTGAGTGAAGCTTATCCTTCAATAGTTTCAAATCTTTTTCTTTAATTTTAGATGGGTCTAAAAGCATCAAAAATGCACTATTCTCACCGTTTATACGATCTTCGATAGATCTTATCAAACTTATTACATTGGACGTGTCGTTTTTTGAGACTAGATAATCTATACCATCTAGAAATACTATACCTTCATCTTCAGATATGAATCTTTTAATGGTGAGTCCCAACAAGTCAAGTTCTTTTGGACCTATAGCTTTTCTGTCACTAGAATCAGATATACGAGCAAATTTGATTCCTTTTAGAGCATACTTTTTTTTGATAAAATCAGGATCTTCACTCGTTATACAAAACCCCGGTCTATCTTCCGTAAGAGATCTAAATATCTGGAATATAGAGTCTTTTCTTTCGGTTTCTATAAGATAGCTCTCGCCAATATCAAACTCATTCACAAATCTCATGTTTCCAACCTCGATCTAACATTCTTCACATACCCCGAATGATCAACTTTTCTTTGGTCCTATATCCGTATAATCCCCTTTAAAGTTATAAATGTTCACATCAGATTAGATAAAAAACTTTATTTTTATCATCTTTATATCGGTTTTCGTGACAAAAATGACTTCAACTAAATCTACAAGCGCTGATGGTGTAGAATGGGATTTAACAGATCTTTATGAAGGACCTGAAGACCCTCAACTGGAGGAAGATATAGAAAAAAGTTTACAAAAGGCAGAAACATTTAGAGAAAAATACAAAGGTAATATAGAAACCGCCGATCTATCCATTAAAAAGTTTAAAGAGTCGATGGAAGAATATGAGGATATTTATGAATCAATAAACAAAATTTCTTCCTACGCTTCTCTGTATCATGCCATGGATACTCAAGATCCAGATAGAGGTGCTCTTCTCCAAAGAGTAGAACAGAAAAAGAGCGAGGTAAAAAACAAATTGATCTTCTTTGAATTAGAATGGCAATCTTTATCCGACGAGGAAGCGAAAGAATACATGGAGAGTGAAGAACTCGAACATTATGAGAGTTATCTAAACAATTGGAGACGGTATACACCTTACATGCTTTCTGAATATGAGGAACAGATCATTGAATCTCTCCAGAATACAGGTAAAGAAGCCTTCAAACGATTGTTCGATCAGACCATAGGCGATATAACCGTTGAAATTGAATTGAAAGGTGAAAAACAAGAGATGGTGCTCGACCAGGCTTTATCTGTACTCTATGACGAAGATAGAGAGAAGAGGAAAGCCGCAGCTGATGCTATTACAAAATCACTAAAGGATGAAAATAAGCTTCTTAATTTTATCTTCAATAATATTGTACAAAATCATACTACTATCTGCGAATTCCGTGATTATCCCGATCCGATGACTCCTAGAAATCTAGACAATAGAGTCGACAAAGAGACAGTAGATGCGTTGATGGAAACGGTCGAGAAGAACACACATCTCGTAAAACGATTTTATAATTTGAAAAAAGATATCTGTGATTTAGATGAACTCTTTGATTATGACAGATATAGCCCTCTCCCTGGAGGTGTTCCAGAAACTGATTTTGAAAAGAGTCAAAAGAAAGTGCTAGACGCGTATGAAAAATTTAGTCCAAAGATGAGAGAGATTGCTGAAAAATTCTTCGAGAAAAACTGGATCGACGCTGAAATAAAAGAGGGGAAAAGAGGGGGTGCTTTCAGTGCGAGTACAGTTCCGTCTGTCCATCCCTACATAATGTTAAACTTCTCAGATAAAACCAGCGACATGATTACGATGGCTCACGAACTTGGACACGGAGTACACCAATATCTAGCTAGAGAGCAAGGAGCTCTTCAACAGAGTACCCCCCTTACCACGGCTGAGATGGCTAGCGTATTTGGTGAGATGCTGCTTTTCGACAAATTGATGAACGATGTAGAAGATGAAGAAACAAAGTTGATTCTGATGGGGAACAAACTTCAGAGAGATTTCGCAACGGTTTTCAGACAGGTAATCATGACTAGATTCGAACAGAAATTACACGAAGCCCATAGAGAAGGAGGAGAGTTAAAAAGTGAAGAGATAAACGAATTATGGATCGAAGCAAATCAAAAAGAATTCGGAGATTCTGTAGAACTTAGAGATGAATACGGATGGTGGTGGAGCTACGTTTTGCACTTTATACATTATCCCTTCTATTGCTATGCTTACGCATTCGGTGAATTATTGGTATTAGCTCTTTACGACATATATCAGGAAAAAGGTGATGAATTCGTTCCCCAGTACCTCGATCTTTTGAAGGCTGGTGGCTCAGAGGATCCTAAAGATCTAATTGAGAAAATAGGACTCGATATCACCGATCCGGGCTTCTGGGAAAGAGGCATTAGAGTACTAGAAGAACAGGTTGAAAAGATGGAGGATATCGCAGAAAAGTCTGGAAAAATCTGATATTCTATACCTAAACATTTTTAATGTATAAACTCTTACTCCAGCGTGATATCTATGGATTGGGAACAGGAAGAGATAAGAAATCTGAAAGAGAATCAGTATATCATAATAGATGATGAACCCTGTGAGATAAAGAGTATAGATACTTCTAAACCGGGAAAACATGGAGAAGCAAAAGCTCGGATAGAAGCAAAGGGAATATTCGATAATAAAAAGCATAGTATGTTGAATCCAGTTACGACTAAAATTAGAGTCCCCATAATAGATAGAAGAAAAGGACAAGTAGTCAACAAATCTAGTGGTGAAGTGAATATTATGGACCTTGAATCCTATGACACGTTCCAGATAAACGTTGATGAAGACACATACGAAGAGATAGAGCAGGGGCAAAATATCAGATATCTTGAAGCCATGGGTAGGAAAAAGATAATACAGACTTGAGTTAGGACCTTAGCTGGTTTTGATTCTGTCTTTGATAAAACAGAGTATATACTCCAAGATTCTGATCCGACAAAACCTCTTTTTCCGCACTAGAATTAGAGAAAAAAAGATAAAAGAAAATAAGATTTTTACGCAACTTCTTCTATACCACTATCTGTAGATACTTCGTCAGCGCTGAATATCTGTTCTGATTTGACTCCTGTAGCCACTATCATCACTTTAATCCTGTCTTTTAATGTTGGATCAACGCTAGCGCCCCAAATTATATTGGCGCCTTTACCAGCTTTCTTTTCAACACTTTCTGCTACCATCTCAGCCTCGTGAACACTCATGTCTTCGGGACCAGTGACATTAATAAGCACTCCTGTAGCACCGGACATATCTACATCGAGGAGTGGGGAACTTATAGCTTCATTTATAGCTTCTTCTGCTCTCTTGTCTCCACCAGCATCGGATTCGCCCATGCCGATCATAGCTTGACCGGCACCTTCCATTATGGTCTTGAGATCATTGTAATCGAGATTTACAAGGCCAGGTTTAGTTATTATCTCAGTCATTCCCTTAATAGCTCGCATCAAAACCTCATCAGCCACTTTAAAAGCTTTGTTTAAAGGTAATCTAGGAACAAGGTCTAGCAATTTATCGTTAGGTATGACTATGACAGTATCTGCTACACCTCTTATCCTTTTGAGACCCCATTGAGCATTTTTCATTCGAGACTGACCTTCAGCTTCAAAAGGTTTTGTCACTACTGCTATTGTCAAAGCACCAGCATCTTTCGCTACTCGAGCAACTGGTGCGATCGAACCTGTACCAGTGCCTCCGCCTAGGCCGCAAGTCAAAAAGACGATATCTGAATCTTCTAATACTTCTTCATATTTTTCTTTAGCCTCTTTTGCAGCTTTTTCACCGATACTAGGCTTAGCACCAGCTCCAAGGCCCTTTGTTAGGTTTCTACCCATCAATACTTTTCTGTTAGCTCTGACGGTAAGTAAGTCTTGGGCGTCGGTGTTACCGGCTATCAAATCAGCACCATGGATGCCTTCCTCTGATATACGATTGATCGTATTACATCCGGCCCCACCAAGACCAACAATGTGAATTCTTGTCTTGAGGGTTTCAAGAACTTCTTTCAATTCCTCATCAGTTTCTGTATCATGATATGCTTCACCTTCCGCCGATTCTTCGCTAGAAAGAGCTTCATCCACTAATGATTCCATGGTTCCATCGCCTCATTTTAAATCTCATCATACCCGTAATTAACGAACTATTATTAATATTTATGGATTATACTCCACTAAATACCAGAACGGTTTAACCAAACTCTATAAATAACAAGATTAGAATACCAATAACCGATAAAATGGGCGAAGATTTGACGATCATCGGAAGTGGACCTGGAGGGTACGTAGCATCTGTTATAGCTTCTAAAAAAGGATTGAATGTCACTGTTATAGAAAAAGGAACTATAGGTGGAGTATGTACAAATTACGGTTGTATTCCATCTAAAGCTCTTCTATCTACGGCTGAGAAGATAGATACGATAAAAGGATCAAAAAGAGACGGCATTAATGCACAATTTAACGGGGTAGATTTTGATAAAGTGATGTCTAAGAAGGAAAGAGCCGTAAGTGTATCTAGAAAGGCGATCGAAAATCTTTTCGAAAAGCACGATATAGATGTTATAGAAGGAGAGGCTGAGATAATTAGTTCTAACGAGGTGAAAGTGGACAGTGAAGTTATAAAATCCGATTATATTATAATAGCTACCGGCTCTGAACCGGTTTCTTTACCAAATATGAAAATAGACGGAAATGATATATTATCCAGTAAAGAAGCTTTAGAGCTAGACGAGGTCCCAGATTCTCTTTTGATCATTGGGGGTGGTTATATAGGATTGGAGATGGCTTTTATATATTCATCGATGGGATCAAACGTTACTATAGTAGAATTGATGGACAATCTTTTGCCGAATATGGATAAAGACTTGAGTGAAGTCGCTGAAAAATTGATGAAAAGGAAAAGAGTAAAATTCTATACTAATTCAAAAGTTACCGAAGTAACAAAAAATGATTCAGTCGAGGTTCAAATAGAAGGAGAAACAGAAAAGAAGATGAATGTGGATAAGGTTCTGTGTGCCGTTGGAAGGAAACCCACACCACCTAAGACTGAAGTAGATATAATCAATGAAAAAGGCCGCATCGAGGTCGATGAAAAGATGCGAACGGATATGGAAGGGATCTATGCGATCGGAGACGTGAATGGTAAGTCTATGTTAGCTCATTCGGCATTCAGACAAGCTGAAATCGCAGTAGATGATATTTTAGAGGGAGAAACTGAAGATTTTTCTAAACTGAGTGTTCCAGCAGGCATCTATACTCATCCTGAGATGGCTAGTGTG
The DNA here is from genome assembly GCA_964603805.1 of uncultured Thermoplasmata archaeon. Classification (GTDB taxonomy): domain Archaea; phylum Thermoplasmatota; class Thermoplasmata; order Halarchaeoplasmatales; family Halarchaeoplasmataceae; genus Natronoplasma. The sequence goes on along the minus strand of CAZRWG010000044.1, from coordinate 362 downwards.
GGTCTTACTGAGAAAGAGGCGAGAGAAAAAGAGAAAGAAATAAAGGTAGGGAAGTTTTCCATATCTGCCACTGGAAGAGGATCCTCAACTGGAGAAAGAATGGGGCTCGCTAAAGTAATAGCTGACTCGGAAAACAAAATTCTAGGAGTACATCTTGCGTGTCCAGGAGCTACCGATATTATCATGGAAGCCACGACAGCGATTGAAAAAGAGATGACAGCCGAGGAATTGGGGAATTTGATACATCCGCATCCAACCTATTCTGAAGCTATAAAAGAAGCCGCTGAGAATGTCTTTGGTGAGAGTGTTCATTCAGGTTAGAACTTTCTATGGTAACAAAAGACTCAAATAAAGATTGACTC
>CAZRWG010000043.1:0-7814 GCA_964603805.1 uncultured Thermoplasmata archaeon | reverse complement strand
AATTTTTTTACGGCTCTGTCGACTATCTCCATATCCGGATGAGGATTATGGAACAGATCTCCAGCTATGATAATAAAATCTACATCTCTTTTTTTACTAATATCTATAGCTCTCTCGAACGCTTTCAGATTATACTCTCTCAGTTTCTGATCTCTAGAGAACGCTCCGAGATGACAATCGGCGATGTGTGCAAATTTTACCATTCAATCCTGAAACATAAAATCGGTTTATAGTCTTTACCACGGGAGTCTTCAATAAAAGTGATACTCAAAGGGATAATACTAAATTATGGAAGAAAAATAACACGACAATGTTTTGGCTCTCCTACTTGATAATCGCGATCATCCTTGCAGGTCTACTCTATGCTTTCAAATATGATATGTATCTTACCCAAGTTCTGATAATAGTCAATATGGTGATCTTCATCGTGATGATGGGAGGAGAGATGTATGAACCTGGGGTCACAGGTTTGTTATATAGAGATTTAGCGGGTCAGGCGAGGTATGTTGGAGATCTTGATCTATTATTGGCGAGAGGATATACTTTTATAACGATGATGTTCATCCACGGAAGTATAATGCACGTTTTCGGCAACATCATCGTCCTTTTCTTTATCGGGATGCCGTTAGAAGATAGAGTCGGGAAAAAGTGGACGTTCATCTTTTATATCGTGACGGGTCTTATAGCCACGTTAGGACAGTATCTATTTAATTGGCTTCAGGTTATAGCTGGTCCTTGGGGTGTAGACGTACTTTATATACCTAATTTAGGCGCTTCAGGTGCCGTATTCGGAATCATGGGTGCTCTTGTATTCCTATACCCTAAAGATAGAATAACCATGATAATCCCTCCTCTGCTCCTGCCAAACGTCAGAGTGGATCTGGCTGTAGGAGCTTTCATAATGATACAGACTGGAATAGCTCTTTTCGCAGGCCTTGGAAATATAGCTCATGCAGCCCATTTTACCGGTTTAGCAGCGGGAATAATAATCGCGTATTACGCCAAGAAAGTCGGGATAAAAGAGAAGAAGGAAGGCCCTGTTCGAGACTACAATGAACTTAAAAAACTCGTCGAGGATGAAGAAACGAAAGAGATATATCAAAGGATAATCGACGCTGACGAAAGGGATGTAAAAGAGGCATGGGCCGAACATCTCATCCAGAAAACAAGATGCCCCGAATGTAAAAGGCCACTGAAAGATGAAAGCTGCGACTGTGGCTTCGAAGTATGGGAAGATTAATATAGTCGGGGCTCTAAAACAGAAACGAATATTTGGTGTTCACGATGAAAGTTCCAAGCTCCTACTACCTACAATGTTCAGTCTGCGATCAAGAGACTCTTCACGAAATATTGAAAGGCGAGGTCGGCACGGAAGGAGAAGAGGTAACTATCGACGGAGTAGTCCAATGCGAGGAATGCGGAACCACTAGACACAAAACTATCCGAGAGAAGAAAGCTATCGACGTTCCGATAGTTGTGAGTTGGAAGGACGAATCTGAGAAAGACCATATCTCTTTGTATCCTGAAGAATGGATACATAAAGGTGATGAGCTGATATTGGACGGAACTACGGTCAAGATCACCTCGATAGAAAAAGAGAACGGAAGGACCGATTCCGCTAAAGTCGAAGATGTGAAGAACCTATGGGCTAAAAAGCACGAAAAAGTAAGGGTCAAGATTACAGTCCATAAAGGTAGAAGCAGCACATCGAAAGTACAAGAAGTCGCGCCGGAAGAGGAATTTTTTGTTAACGATAGGTTGGAGATAGATGGAGAAGAAGCAGTAATACATAAAATCATGACAGATGACGAGGTCAAAAGAAAAGGTAAAGCCGTGGCTGAGGATATCAAAAGGATCTATGCTCAAAGGATAAGATGATGATCTTTTTTTTCGAGCTATAGTTTTCTTTCATCGACAATATTCAAATAACTTCTTCCAATTCTTCAGATATGATCACGCTTGAAGATTTGATGAAAGAGGTTAAGGAATTCAGAGACGAAAGGAACTGGAAAAAGTATCATACACCAAAAAATTTAGCTCTTTCTATATCTGTAGAATCGGCTGAACTTCTAGAACTTTTCCAATGGAAGGAAGATTCGTTGAAAAACGTGGATAAAGAAAGCTTGAAAGAAGAGATGGCTGATATAATGATCTATCTCCTGTCGCTATCTGAAGTTATCGATGTTGATCTGATCGAAGCTGTTGAAGAAAAATTGGAGAAGAACAGGGAGAGATATCCTCCAGAAGAGAAGCATTTTGATTGAACAGTTCGAAAGTTTTTTATCTTATATAACCAGATACGATGATGATGGCTACTGAGGAACAGAAAAAGCTGTTGAACGAGAAGATCCATATCCCTGGAAGGAAGACCTACGAAGAGGTCTTCGATAAAAGGACACTTCAAGAATTGTACGGACTGATGAAGGACGGTATAATAGACTCTTTGGAGTATCCTATCTCCACCGGGAAAGAGGCTAAAGTGTTCAAAGGTGAACAGAAGGATGGGACTCCAGTAGCGGTGAAGATAATGAGGATAAATACGGCGGTCTTTAGGAAATATAAAAAATACATCGAAGGAGACCGTAGATTTGAAGACCTACCTAGAGGAACAAAGATGATATTCGCCTGGACTAGGAAAGAGTTTTCAAATCTCCAGAGGATGCACAACGGAGGTATAAAAGTTCCAGAACCCTTAGCTTACTCCAAAAATATTTTGATAATGGAATACTTAAACCATGAGGGCCATCCTGCACCGATGTTGAAAGATGTGGATCTAGATAAAAAATACATGAAATTCATAAGTGACCAAGTTTTAGATTATTTCGACGTCCTTTATAATGAACTGGAGATGGTACACGGTGATCTCAGTGAATTCAATATATTGATAGCTGAAGGATATCCCTATCTGATTGATGTTTCTCAGTCATTGTTACTCGATCATCCGAAGGCCCAAGAATTATTAGAAAGAGATATAAACAACCTCGTCAGATATTTTGGGGCCAACGGCGTCGAGATCAGTGTGGATGAGGTAAAGAAAAGAATAGGAATAGAGGATAGATAATATGCCGAGCATAAAGATACCGAAAAATAGGATCGGAGTTTTGATAGGAAAGAACGGGGAGGTAAAAACGAAGATCGAAGAAGAGAGCGGAGCGAAATTAGATATAGACTCTAACAGCGGCCAGGTAGATATCGACGTTAGAGATATCGAGGACCCGATCCTATCTTTGAAAGTAGAAGACGTCGTGAAGGCTATAGGAAGAGGATTCAACCCCGAAAAGTCTATGGAGATATTGAATGATGATATCGATCTAGATATCATAGATATAAGAGACTGGGTCGGTAAGAGCAGCAACGCGGTCAGGAGGATGAGAGGTCGACTTATAGGAAGAGACGGCAGGACTAGAGAGTTGATCGAAGAATTGAGTGAGACTTACGTTTCAGTGAAAGGTAATACGGTCGGTATAATAGGACAGCCCTTCAAGATCCAGATAGCTAGAAGAGCTATCGAGATGATCTTAGAGGGGAAGGAACACGCTACGGTTTACAAGTACTTGGAAGGCAAAAGAGAAGATATAAAGCTAAGAGACTCGGGCTTCAGGATAGAAGAAAGGTCACGGAAATAATGGTACTTTCACTTCCCCCTTTCCAGAAAGTTTATCAAGTAAAAGTGATTTATCCAACCGATGGGATGTCATGGCTTCAATAGCAGAAGAACTAGCAGATAAACAGCAGGAGATCTCAGTCGGAGAATTTTTTGAAAGGAACAAGCACATCTTGGGCTTCGATTCTCTAACTAAAGCTTTGGTGACTACGGTCAAAGAAGGTGTTGACAATTCTTTAGATGCGTGTGAAGAGGCTTCTATATTACCCGAGATCAAGATCGAAATAGAAGAATTGAATGAGAAAGAATACCGTGTCGCGGTAGAAGATAACGGACCAGGGATCGTCAAAAGGAAGATACCGGAAGTATTTGGAAAGTTACTGTACGGTTCTCGTTTTCATGAGATAAGTCAGAGTAGAGGGCAGCAGGGTATCGGTGTTTCTGCTGTTGTGATGTACGGACAATTGACTACGGGTAGAGCTACAACTGTTAGGTCGATGGTGAAAGAGAAGGACTACGCTACCGAGATGAAGATAACCTTGGACACGAAGAAGAATGAACCGGAAGTGCAGAACGAAGAGGTAGTTCTGTGGGAAGACAAAGAGCACGGGACGAGATTCGAAACTACCGTGAAAGGACTCCTGAGGAGAGGAAAACATTCAGTTTTCGAATATCTGAAGAATACAGCTATAGTTAACCCTCATGCCAGGATCGTTTACAAAAGAAATGGAAACGAGACCGTATTTAAACGAGCTACCGACCAGCTCCCTGAAGAAACTGAAGCTGTACTTCCGCATCTGAAAGGAATAGAATTGGGGACTTTGGCAAAGATGGCAAAGAACTCGGATAGAAGGACATTGAAATCATTTTTGAAACACGAATTCAGCAGGATAAGTTACAGCAAGGCAGAAGAGATCTGTAATAAAGCAGGGATAGAAGAGAAGACCAACCCCAGCGATCTTGAAGTCGAAGACTGTAAAAAAGTATTGAATGCGGCGGAAGAAGTCAAACTGATGGCACCTAAAACAGACTGTTTGGCTCCGATCAAAAGTATGCTCATCAAAAAGGGTTTGAAGAACGTTTTGAAAGGAGACCACCCTGAATATTACGCTCCACCTACGACCCGTGAACCCGAGGTCTATTCAGGCAATCCGTTTCAGGTTGAGATCGGACTTGTTTACGGAGGAGACCTTCCTAAAGACAGTCCCGTCAGAGTTCTACGTTTCGCCAATAGAGTCCCTCTACTTTACAAGAAAGGTGGATGTGCAACTACAACGGCTATAAAAAACATAGATTGGAGGATCTATGGTTTAGATCAAAAAGGCGGAAAGGGAATGCCTTCAGGTCCCGCAGTGATATTGGTGCATGTAGCTTCGACTAGGGTCCCGTTCACATCAGAAGCGAAAGAGGCTATAGCGGATATCCCCGCAGTGATTGAAGAGATAGAGAGAGGGCTGAGAGACTGCGCTAGAAGTTTGAGGACCCATTTGAATAAAGAGAAGAAGCGTAAAAAGATCAAGAAAAAATTTACTGTCGTCAATGACATATTACCAATGATAGCTAAGAAGTCAGCAGACGTATTAGGAAGAGAACCGCCGGAACTTGACGCGTCGATGACCAAGATAATGGGAGTGGTCTATGTAGAGAAAGAGTATACTTGGGAAAACGGTAGATGTGAGGTCAAGATCGATATAATGAATTATACACCGAAAAAGCGTGAATTGAACGTGTTCTTTGAGAAGCCGTATCCCGAAACGGAAGTTCTGTCTGTGGATCCAAAACCAGAACATGAAGACGACCATTTAGAATGGAAGTTGGAAGAACTGCGGTCTTCAGAGAGCATTACTATAAAGCTGGAATTCGAAGGAGAGTTGGAGGAAGAGGACCTTGACGGAACCGACGTCTACATCGAAGGCGTGAGTGAAACCAAACTCATAGGAGCTGAAACCCTTCCAGATGACTGGGAGATAGAACTAGCTGAGATAGAGGAGGTTGATTGAATATGGAAGAGAGATACGAAGAGGCGCTGGATAAACTGGAGAATATTGCTGAAAGATTTTATGAACAGTTGGATAATGGAGAAATTCCGAATATGGAAGTTCCCACTCGTTCTAAATCGAATATAGAATTGGATAGAAGAGAGGGCGTTTGGAAATTGGGTGATTCTACCACGAACCGTTCCGCTAAGAAGCTTAAGAGTGCTAGGATGTTACTACGAACTTTGTACATGCTCGAATTGATCCAAGATATGATAGGAGAGGACAAATCTTCGACGCTTAGAGAGATGTATTATATCTCCGAGGGCTGGGAAAAAGCTAAATTCAACAAACAGAGCGAATCCGATAGTTTGGCGGAGGATATGGAACTTGTAACTGGATGTTTGAGAGAAGATTTCAAGCTGAGGCCGGAAGAAGACGGGGCACGAGTCATAGGAGACATTACCGTAGAAGAAGTGAACAGGAAAGGAGATATCAGGGAAATAAATTGTAGAGACGATGTCGGGGACTCTGGTTATACTATACCATATAACGTTGAATCGGACAAGGTCAACTTTACCGATACGGATAACATCGATTTCATGATAGCCATAGAGACTGGAGGTATGTTCGACCGGCTGGTGGAGAACGGTTTTGACGAGGAAGCCAACGCATTATTGGTACATCTGAAAGGACAGCCTGCTAGAGCTACAAGAAGGGTGATAAAAAGGCTCAGTGAGGAGGAAGGTATACCCGTTGTTGTATTCACTGACGCTGATCCGTGGAGTTTTAGGATCTTCGCTTCAGTGGCTTACGGCGCGATAAATACAGCCTATCTATCTGACTTTTTAGCAACTCCTACAGCCGAATATGTTGGCATAACTGCAAGTGACATAATGACTTATGATCTTCCTACCGACGATCTATCTAAAAACGACAGGAAGGCGTTAGAACAGGAGTTGGAAGACCCTAGGTTCGATACCGATTTCTGGAAAGAAGAGATCGAAACGATGTTGGATATAGATAAGAAAGCTGAGCAGCAGGCGTTGGCCAAGTACGGTTTAGACTACGTTACCGAGACTTACTTACCGGAGAAGCTCAGTGAGATGGGGATGATGTGAAGCGGTTCATTTGATATTGCATTTGAATATCACTGTTCCACCGTGGGTGTACTCTTTTCCCGGGTCTACACACTGCATGAACGCTGTGTTCTCATCCGATTTGCTCAGGCCCAGGTCGGTTGGACTTACGTCATTTTCTAAGGCTGTTGTGTAGTGGAGTATCGTATTTAGAGCGTGAGTGCAGATGGCGTCAGTCTTCTTTAGATCGACTTCTGGGTCTTCTATGATCATCTTATCTCCTTCTTCGTAAACGGGGCAATCCCCCTCAATCTTGTGAACTTCTATCTCAAGCATGTGAGATCACCTCTGTTCATAATCGTTCAAAAACCAATCTATCGTTTCGTTCAAACCCTTATCTAAACTAACTTTCGGTTCGAAGTTCAATTCTCGTTTGGCCTTGGTTATCTCAGTGTAATTTCGGTAGATCTCGCCTTCTCTTTTGTCGCCGTAGGTAGGTTCGGGAACATCGATTCCTTTAGCTTCTAATTTGTCTTTTAGTCTTGAATAGAGTTCATTGATGGAAGTCTCTTCTCCAGTTCCAATTTGGAAAAGCTCGAAATCCTGATCGAGTGGTTGAGTACATGAGAGGTGTAAAGCTTGGGAGACATCTCTAGTATGTATGAAATCTCTAGTCTGTTCTCCGTCTCCGAATATAGTAGGTTTTTTATCGACTAAGATTTGCTTTATGAATTTGGCGACGACGCTGCCTTTATGCCAAGATTTAGGTCCGTAAACGTTGGAGAATCTTAACGCGACGGTTTTTGACGAATGAGAACCCGCGAAAGCGCTGCAGTAACCTTCACACGCTAATTTGCTGGCTCCGTAGGGTGAAAGAGGCTGTGGAACTTTTTTTTCATGTATCGGCATCTCTTGATCGCCTAACGGGGCTGCGGAAGAAGCTAGAACGAAACGAGCGACGTTTTCTTTTTCCGCTTCCTTGAGAAGATTTAAAGTGCCTAGGATATTGATATCAGCGTCTTTTTTTGGGTCCTTTATAGAATCGATAACATCCGTTTGAGCTGCTAAATGTATTACGAAATTTGAGTCTTTTACAGCTTTTTGAACTTTAGTTTCATCTCTGATATCTCCTTCTATGAAGTCTATTCGTTTTTC
>CAZRWG010000042.1:0-7954 GCA_964603805.1 uncultured Thermoplasmata archaeon | reverse complement strand
ACCTATTTCGCTAGCGGTTTCGCCTTTTCTCGCTAGATCCACTACCAAATCCCTTATTTCATCGTCATCGAGCGGAACCCAATCCGGGTTCTCCTCTAGATTAGGTCTTGTAGAGCCAGATTTTCCCTTTTTAGGGCTGTGCATCCTTGACATGTTTATTAAACCTCCGATACTATAACTGTTCTAATATCTTGGATTCCTCTCATATACCTTCTCATACTTAAAAGTGACTATCAAAAGCATGCCCGATTTTGACCACCTCAATTTTTTCCTCTTATCTTTTTTGATATCTCTTCAATTCGTTGAAATCGATCCTCTAATAGGATATCTTGTTCATTAGCAACTAGTAATACAGCGGTGGTGATCTCTATATTCAACTGATCTTGTTTTTCATTAACTTTCGACATGATCTCTTGTTTAGAGAAATCACTTTTCTCAACCATTTCGTCGAGTAGGAGAGGAAATAGATCTTTTTTTTTCTCCTCAAATATTTCTTCTGAAGGTTCGAATCCCATAGGTATATCTATATTCTCATAGTCAAAATTCGCCACTATCTTATCCTCTTTCATCTTTATCAGGTCTGATTCTAAAGCTTTATCTATGACCTTCCTAGCGCGATCCGATGAGAACCACCCCATGTCGACAGATTGGGCATAAATAAAATCCTCTTCACTTATTTCGTTACCTTCTTTTTGAAATAGAAAGGCAAGAGCCTTTTTCAATTCTGTTGATATCTTATCGCCTCCCTAAATTTTAGAATAAAATCCGTTAAATTTTCATGGTCTATATAATCCACTCTATCTAGAGATATACCGCCTATGTACAATTGGTAATCACCTCTTGGCATATTTCTTAAACCTTTCCCATCAAAAGGTTCGGAGGATAGATCATTAAAAACTACTTTTTCAATACCCTTATCAACGCAGGATGTTGTTAGATCTCTGATACCCATATCTCTGATTTCTTTAGAGGGCGATATGAGTTCGTCTTTGTAATCTACGCATAAAATAAGATCTTCACTTAACTCAATCGATCTCTCAATTTCTTCGAATGATTCTAATGTCTTAGTAGAAAGAACCGCTTTATCTGCCCCTGCGATGAAAGCGTCAGTGATACCTTCTGCATTTCTAGCTCCGATATCTGCCCAAACTTCCTTAGAGGTGCTGGCCTTTCTTATGATCTCAGTTTGAGGTTTATTGAATTCGATACCATCTATATCTAGAAGATATATCTTATCATAACTTTCCAATTCTTTGAAGGCTCCCCATAGATCTACTTCCATATCATTGTAAGAATACTTCTCGTAAGAGCCCTGATCGACGATCACCAAATTTTGATTTTTGAATGACAATGAAGGAATCATATCTGTATCCTTAGGATGTAATTTTGCAGGTCCTTAATAAAAGGATTGATGCTATCCGGTTTTCAACGACACTTTTTTATATAGTCCATCAGGATGGAATCCTAATGATAACGATAATCGGTGCCGCTCATGTTTTTGATATCTCAGAGAGGATCGAAAAGGAGATCAGAATGAGAGAACCCTCGGTTGTAGCGGTAGAATTGGATAGAGATAGATATCAAGCACTCAGAAGTGGTCAGAAAGGAGGTGATGTTCCCTTGATCTATCGCCTTCTCCAGTTAGTTCAACAGCGTATAGCTAAAAAATTCGGAGTCCAAGTGGGCGAAGAGATGCTTACTGCGGTAGATACTGCCAAACAGATAAACGCAAAGACAGCATTCATCGATCTTCCGGCTCAAATAGTTTTGAATAGGTTGATGAACGACATAAGTTTAAAAGAAAAAGTCATGCTATTTGCCGGTGGAATAATCGGTCTATTTACCAGCAAAGAAAGGATTGAAAAGGAAATGGATAGTTATTATTCAACAGATGGTAATCCTGAAGGGGGTTTTATGACAAATTTGGGTTCTCAAATGCCCGCGATAACTAGGATTTTGATCGATGATAGGAACAGATTCATGGCTAAAAATCTTAAAGAACTCGAAGATCGGTTTGGATCGGTTCTAGCGGTGGTGGGAGACGGACACGTACCCGGATTGAAAAGAGAACTGATAGGAAGAGAACTAGAGATCATCAGACTCCAAGACATCCAAAAAGGTAAAGAGGAGATACAGGAAGACAAAAGGGTCGAGGATAATACCGAGATCAGTTTTTCTATAGAATATAAAAATAGTTAGATGATGTTAAATCGATTTCTCTATCTATCATCTTCGTCTTCAAAGGTAGGATTTTCTTTTTCTGGGTAAGGTTGTTCGAATTTCTCTAAACTTTCATATTTTTTCATATAGTTAATTTTTTTTCTCGCTTTCTCGAGGATGACAGAACTCGCCCAGATCCCTACAAAATACTGTCCAGATATTGCACCGTAAGACACTAAATCTTCGAATCCGAAAGAGTCTTCCATCTCTCTTATTTTCTCTATATCTTCTTTACATAGATCACAGAATTCTAAAGGAGGTTTCTCATCTGTATCCTCTTTGACCTCCACATATGCTGCCATGACACACTCTCCTTCGCTCTCGTCACAATGTCCTGGATATTCTTGATCCTCGTGATCGCTTTCATACCCTAGTCCTACCAGAGAGAGCAGGTGTCCGAATTCATGGACTAAAACGGGAGCTTCGATATCTCCTCCTGTCAGGTTTAAATTTCGATCCGCTAAATTTTCTATTACCCGTCTGAATATCACAATCTGATAGGGTCTTTTGGAGAGACCTAGCACATCTTCATTTTCTTCCCAATAACCATCAAGGTAAAGAACGTGGATAGATATTTTATTTCCTTCTCTCTTATAATCCATATAGGCATCGTTCAATTTTGCGATATCATCACTATTGTAGTTAAAATCGGTATGATTTTCGCTTATCTGGTTATCTACTACACTTTTTATGTTTTCTTTATCAGTGTAGTTCTCCACTTTTCCTTCTAGTATTTTCATAGCAGTTTCGTTAGGTTCATAACCTTCTACGTAATCATATTCAATTATAAGGTCTGAGTACGGTTCATTCTCCAAGTACATCTGAGAGTATTCAAAGGGTTCATACAGATCTCCAGTTTCTTTAACATAAGATGGTAAAAAAGAATAGGTTATCAGGGCTCCTACCACAATGATTACCCATATCGTAGCTAGTAAAGCATAATTTTTGTCCATCGGCAGATAAGTTTATGCAATATCCTCATATTTGAAATTAACTTTTATTACTGAACTTCCTCTTTTTTCAGTTCTTCGTATGCTGTAGAGGCGGCTTCTGCACCCTGTCCGGCGGCTGTTATAGCCTGCTTTAGGGGAGAGTCTATAACGTCTCCAGCAGCATAGATCCCTGGGACATTGGTCCTTCTCTTTTCGTCTGTGATTATATACCCGTCCTCTGTTAGATCTATATCCAAGTTATCAGCTAGGTCAGAATTCGGTATGGACCCGATCTCAATGAAAAGCCCGTCCATCTCCATTTTCTTTGAATTGTCTAATTTCACCGCTTCAAGTTTATCATCTCCGATCAAACTTTCAACGTTTACTTTAAAAACTGGTTCTATATTTTCTCTCTGCTCTATTTCCTTTATTCTGATGGGTTCAGGTCTAAAGAACTCATCTCGTCGATATAAGATGTATACTTTTTTTGCGTGGTCAGAGAGCAGAAGAGCAGAGGCTAAAGCGGCATCTCCTCCTCCCACAACTCCCACGATCTTATCGTCGTAAAATGCGGCGTCACAAGTAGCACAATAACTGACACCTTTACCCTTGAATTCATTTTCCCTGTCCAATCCGAGTCTTCTTCTTTCCTGGCCAGTAGCGAGGATGATCTTTTTAGCTTTATGAGCATCTCTCCTTGCTTTAACTTCAAAATCTAAATTCTCTCCATGTATAGCGGTGACTTCATCATATATGATCTCTACGTCCAAATCTTTCACTTGTTCCTCCATCCTGTTTGACAACTTCATGCCACTTATACTCTTGAAAGCGGGATAATTACATACATCTGGTGCTTCGGAGATAAGACCTCCTGGCATCTCGCCTATTTGGAGACAATCTAGATTATATCTTGCGGAGTAAATAGCGGCGGTGTAACCTGCTGGCCCTGTACCTATTATAAGAACATCGTACATCGTATCGCCTCAAAGATTAGATAGAGTCATTAATAATTTTGGTAAGGAAACACAGAAACGGATACTTATTCTTATATAATACCCTCTAATTTAGAAATAAGGTGTCCAAATGAGCAGCGATAAGGAAGACCTGGTAATATCGATCGGCGGCTCGATACTCCTGCCCGATGATGAAGATATGTCAGAATTAATAGAATTGTCAAAGATGCTCCAAAGCAATTCTCAGGAAAGAAATCTTTACCTTGTTGTAGGCGGAGGGAAAACAGCAAGACAGTATATCAACTGGGGAAGAAGATTAAAAGCCGATGAAGCGACATTAGATGAGCTAGGGATCGCAACTTCTAGATTGAACGCTAGACTTCTAATAATCGCTCTAGAAGGAGATGTTTATCCTGTCCCCGCAGAAAGTTTTGATGAGGCTATGTCCGCTGGAAGTCATTATTCTATCGTAACAATGGGCGGAACTCATCCAGGACATACGACCGACGCGGTGGCGGCGATGCTAGCCGAACGGTTAAATTCAGAGAGACTAATCAACGCTACTTCCGTAGACGGAGTTTATACAGAAGATCCGAACAGAAATAAAGATGCGGAAAAAATAGAGGAACTAGACTACGAAAAGTTGATAGAGATAGTCTCTAAAAGTGAACACAGTGCGGGTCCGAATGTAGTTTTTGATCCTTTAGCGGCTAGGATAATCAAACGCGCAGATATCAAAGCCTATATAGTAGACGGTCGGGACCTCGAGTCGTTTGAAAATTCGATCAGGGATGAGGAATTCAGTGGCAGTATTATTGAGAAATAACGGCGTTATATAAATCTATAGCAGATATATAGACTAAATAGATTATACAGACAAAGCTAATATAGTGAGTCTAAATTCCCAATTTTGTATGCTGGGACTTTCTACGTTGGCCGCCACCATTCTACTTGCCGCGCTGGCCTCAGGCCTTTATATGGCTTGGAATATCGGTGCTAATGATTTAGCCAACTCTATGGGCCCAGCAGTTGGTTCTAAAGCTATCAATCATAAACAGGCAGTGATCATAGCTTCCGTTTTAACAGTTAGTGGCGCTATATTGGCTGGTGAACATGTTACAGCTACAGTTGAAGTAGGTATATTCGACACCGAGGCCGTTATTGAGGCGAACGGTGTGAATAAACTCTCTTTAGGTGCTCTAGCTGCGGTCACAGCAGCAGGTCTTTGGATTACAGTGGCTACATGGAAATCCTTGCCTATCTCAACATCTCATTCGATAGTTGGAGGAATGTTCGGTTTTGGACTCCTTGTGGGAGGTATTGGAATCATTTCGTGGGGAACTATGGGTCGCATAATCGTCAGCTGGGTAACCTCTCCTATTTTCGGTGGGATCACTGCTTTTCTGGTCTTCAAATTGATAGTATATTTGATTTTCAATTCTGAAGAGCCGTTTGAGACCGCGAAAAAATCAGTTCCCTTTATATTAGGTATCACTATTTTTATAATTTCTTTATCTCTATTATATAATACCGCGTTATCGGAAAGGATATTTGGTTATAGACTTCAGATATTGGGGGCGACAGTTTTTGCCCTTTTTCCGGCAGTAATTCTAGGCTTTCTTGGAAAATATCCTATGTTAAGTGGAGTTGAAAAAGAAAATGGCTTGGGTGATGTGGAGAACGTTTTCAAAAGGCTTCAACTGTTAACAGCATGTTACATCGCCTTTTCATTCGGAGCTAATAACGTGGGAAATGCTATTGGGCCTATCGTACTTGTCATTAGGAATACTTATGGGAGCACACCTTATTTCCTACAGAACGAAATACTTTTGTTGATAGGAGGAATCGGTTTAGCAGTGGGAATTTCAACGTGGGGATATAAAGTTATAAAAACCATTGGATTTAAGCTGACTAGTTTGACTAATACTAGAGGTTTTTCAGTATCTTTTGGAGGAGCAACGACCATGTTGGTTGCATCAATGGTCGGTATGCCTATTTCGACCAGCCATACGGTCGTTGGAGCCGTTTTAGGCGTTGGGTTTGCTAGAGGTGTTGAAGCGATAGATCTTTCTGTGATCAGAAAGATAATAATATCTTGGCTGATAACTGTTCCGATCTCCGCGATAACATGCGTGGTTTTATATAGCGTGATGGTTCAGTTCATATAAATATAGGATAAGTTTAAAATCAAATAAAAAATATAGTGATATATATGCCGCCGAAGTTTAGAAGATCGAGTTTAGAAGATGCGATGTTCGATTCGCCTTTCGATGGGCTAAAGGAGCATTCGAATCTTATAAAGAAGTCTATAAACGAATTGAAAAAAGGCGTTCACCATTACAGTGAAGGGGATTTTGAAGAGGCGCAAGTTTGTTTCGATAAAGTATCTGACTTGGAGCATAAGGCTGATGAGATAAAAATACAGATAAGAGAAAATCTCCCTAAGTTCATCTTCATGCCGATCACCCGTGACGACTTTCTAAAACTGTTGAAAGAAGCTGACTCAATATTGGATTATGCGGAAGACGTAAGTGTATTGTTGCCCATGAGAGAAGAAGAAATACCTGATAGAGTTAGAGATGACTTCAAAAAATTTGCCAGAAAAGTATTTGAGTCAGTTGAGCAACTTGAAGAGATGATGAATATTTTTTCTAAACTTCTGAATTCTTCCTTTGGAAGGAGACCTAAAGAAAGAGCTAAAGAACTACAAAAGGAACTAAGTGATCGAGAACATGAGGCCGATACGATAGAGAAAAGGATATCTAAAGAGATGTTCAACTACGAGGAAGAGCCTTTAACCGCTGTCCATCTTCTCAAAGTCGTAGATAGGATGGACTCTATAGCAGATCACGCTGAGAATGTTGGAGATATGATAGATTCTATACTCGAATCTAAATAAGATACCTTCAGTTTTTTATTTACAATTCACTGAGCTTAAATATTTAGAACAAATCCTAAATATAGGGAGCTATATATACGTCCTGTATGCCTGAATCTAGAAAAGTCCAAATAACCGGAGGATCCACTTACATAGTTTCTCTGCCTAAAGATTGGGTCGAACAAAAAGAGATAGAAGCTGGAGATTCTCTTATACTTTCCCCAAGAAAAGATGGTTCCATAGTTGTTAGTCCTGAGAGAGAATATGAGAAAAAGGCCAATATTAAAGAACTCGATATTACTGATAAAGACCAGAATTCATTGATAAGAGAGTTGATCGGTGTATATATGGCAGGTTATTCTAAAATAGAACTCAGAGCAAAGGGGAGTATAAAACCTGAATTGAGAAGAGCTATAATGGATTTTACGAGAATGGTTATCGGCCCAGAAGTAATAGAAGAATCCGATAGCCGAGTAATATTGAAGGATCTTATAGACCCTTCTGAATTTTCACAAAAGAAGGGTCTGAGAAGGATGTATCTTATAGTAAAAAATATGCACCGAGATGCTATCTTGGCCTTTGAAGAAAACGATAAAGATTTAGCTAGAGATATAATTCAGAGAGACAAAGACGTAGATCGTCTTTTTTGGATGATCACTAAACATTACAACATGTTGTTATCGAATCCGCGATTGATAGAAACCCTTGATATCACAGGAGCAAGAAGTTTGAGTTACATGCTGGTCTCACGAGCCATGGAACGGATCGGAGACCACGCAGTCAGGATCGCAGAGAACGTTATAAATCTTGAAGATGGTTTTAATGGTCCTTTGAAAGATGAAATTATGGAGGAAAGTGAAATGGCGATGACGATTTTGGAAAAATCAGCTGAAGCCTTCTTTAGAGAAGACCTTGGGGAGCTTAATCAAGCTATCGAGAATAGAGCAGAACTTCTTGAAAAAAATGATAAA
>CAZRWG010000041.1:0-7964 GCA_964603805.1 uncultured Thermoplasmata archaeon | reverse complement strand
ATTGAAAGATGTGAATATGGTGTATGATAATTTAGATGTGAGAGAAGAAGAATTTGGCTGCGTTATCGCAGGGTTGGTGTACCTCCCATGAAAGCAGGAGAAGGAAAGTATGCCGTAATAATTTGTTCTCATTGCAGAACTCCGAAAACAGCCCTTCTCACCAATAAGACCACTAAGTGTCATCAGTGTGGGAAGAGATTGGATCTAAAAAAAATGAAGATTCATTATCAGACTGATTCCAAAGAAGAAGCACGATGGGCGATAGGAAGATTGAACGCTGAGATGAGTGGGGGAGAACTTCCTGATGAAAAAGGAAAAAAAGAAGAGAAAAGTCCCTATGTCAAAGCTTCTAAGGAAGCGGAGATAGCAGATAATGAGAGAGAAAGGCTAGAGATTATATGTAGAGTTCTCAGTAAGGAGTTAGGTTCTTTTAGAGAGGATGACGTCAAGAAAGTCCATAAATTACTCGGTAGAGAAGACGCCGATGACCTATATAAAAAAGTAAAAAAATTAGAAGAAATATATGAACCAGAGGAAGGGGTTTTTAAGTCAGTTTAGCGCGTGAGTTTGGCATTCCATTGAAGATAGTTCTATTGTTCTATGCTTGAATCAATGGCGCAAAGAAATTGAACCATGCGACCAAAATCAGCAAAAGACTAAATGTCAAAGTTCCAATTCTCATCCATTTGGGCCAGTCATCTCTATAGATAGATGCGATCACCATAAATCCAGCTACTAAGAAAACTCCTATGTCTTGCAAGATATTTCCTACGTTTCTTACATCGTTGATCGTGCCCATGTCATCACTAAATGTGGCCGAGTTGATCAATATAGCGCCCACCATCATTATTATAAGACCTACTACCACCACTGTAGTTAATGTACTATTTTTTGAAAGTCCTTCAAAAGTATCTTGCCTTGGAGGCATTTGATGTTGTGGTGGAGCCGACGGAGCCTGTTGATATCCCTGCGGAGACTGTGGTTGTTGCTGTGACCATCCCTGTTGTCCAGTATCTTCTTCAGGAGGTTCCTCACCTATTTGTCCTTCTTCATTCATATTTACACCAGCTTATAAATCGAATAATCTTATTTAAAATTTTTTCTTGTATATTAAGTTTAAAATCTTTTTACCATATAGGGTCTTTCCAACCGATAGCCGAATTTTCTATAATAATTCCTCGCTCCAACACCACTTATCACCCTTATTTTATCCCCCCTTTCTTTAGCCATTGATTCACATTTTTCAAGGAGTTGTAACCCAAAGCCCGAATGTTGGAAATCCTCCCCCTTCTCGTGTACCGGAGTCATCTCTCCTACGACTTTCAATTCTCTAATTATCGGAGTAAAATCATCCTCAAAACGGAGTCTAGCATATCCCAAAAGTATGTCCTTGTCATCGCTCAATTCCAAAAAGCATTCCTCACCTTCAGAAGCTTCATAATTTATGGTCTTCAATTCAAGCGAATCCATATTTATGCTCTTATCAGAGTGGCCGGCTTCTCTACACCTTATACATTCACATGTTTTTCCCTTCTTCTCGAGTTCCTTCCTTGCATACTGTCTCAGATTACTTTTCTTAACACCACCTTCTACCATAGGTGATGGAATATCTCTCTGAACTCGTTGAATTCTCACATATTTTGGTACGTTAGATTTCATCTCGGCAACGAGTTCTGAAGCCTTTTTGGTAGATAACGGCTCGTATTTTCCTTCTTTCCATTAATCATAGATGTCGGTACCTTTGATTAACAACGCAGGATATATCTTCAACATATCCGGTCGAAATCTTTGATCTTCGAAAAGTGTGAGAAAATCATCTAAGTCATTCTGCATTTCCATGCCGGGAAGTCCAGGCATGATATGGTGACAGACTTTGAATCCCCTCTGTTTAGCTAATCTCGTCGCTTTTATAGAATCCTCAACTGTATGTCCTCTTCTTATGTATTCAAGAACATCGTTTCTAAGAGATTGGACACCTATCTCAACTTTAGTAGCCCCGAGTTTAAGCATCCTATCGAGTTCTTTATTCCCGCAGTAATCAGGCCTAGTCTCGATAGCCAAGCCGATACATCTTATATTCGAAGTCTCATTCATCTTTTGAGCTTCAGTTAAAGAATTTGATTTTCTATCATTCAATGCATTTAAACATCCTTTCACAAAATTCTTCTGATAAGACCATTCTCTCGCTGGGAAGGTACCACCCATCACTATAAGGTCTACTTTATCGGTTTCATGCCCGATCGCTCTATACTGTTTCAATCTATCTTTAACCTGCTCATAAGGATCAAAATCATTCCTTTTACCCCTTAAAGCGGCGGGCTCTTCCCCAGTATAGGATTGAGGACTCGGATCCTCGCTTTTAGGACCACCAGGACACATCCTACATCTTCCATGTGGGCATTCCTCGGGAGAAGTCATTACGGCAATAACTGATACACCAGACTTTTTTCTAGATGGTTTTCTCTGAAGGACGTGAAGAACATCTTCTCTATCAACGTCTTCCATCTCATCAACTTTCTTCAATATAGTGGTATTTTTAGGAAGTTCGTCTCGATTATATTTTTTGCAGATCCTGATCTTAGCCTTCTGCAGATCATCTGGAGTGGTTATCTTGCCTTCAACAATCTCCTCGATTATCTCCTGAAAGTAATCCATCGATAATCTAGTTCTTCGAATGCCTATAACAATCTTTTCCCTAATAAACTGCAAAAGCAAAAGAGATATATAACGGATTACGGTAATCAATGAATGAATCTATGGGCTCATAGTCTAGTTGGTCATGACGTCGCCTTGACACGCGTTGGATCTCAATGGAATCCATTAGGCTTTGTGCTGACGCTCAAAATGGCGGAGGTCGCCGGTTCGAATCCGGCTGAGCCCATCTATTAAAATTTCTAAGTGATCTCTTTTTTCGGTAAAAATAACCTAAAAGACTTAAATAGATTCTTTTACACTCTAGAATATTGGTGGAAATTTGGAAGAAAAACCTTCGACCAACCCAAGAATAAGCCCGGAAAAGCTTCGAGAAAGATGTACAGGGGATAAGATGAAACATGTAGTCAAAGTGAAAACTGAGATCAAAAAAGCACTAGGGAATTATCTGAGAAACAATGGATTCAAAGAGATTTCACCTGTAATAATCTCTCCAGAGACTGATCCTCTATACCATTCCACTGGTAAAGCCGAGATCGAGTACTATGGGAAAAAATTCCAGTTGACCAAAAGTATGATACTGCATAAACAGATTTCTCTTTTGACTCATGACAAGATATTCGTTTTTTCACCCAATATCAGATTAGAGCCTGTAGAATTAGCAGATACGGGTAAACATCTCGTTGAATTCACTCAACTTGATCTAGAAGTTTCAGGCGCTAGAAGAGAAGATTTGTTAGAACTTGGTGAGGAACTCCTAGTAAACGTTATCAAAACCGTGAAGAAAAATTGCGATGAACAACTAGATTTTTTCGATAGAGTCCTGAAGATTCCCGATAGACCCTTCGAACGAATAAAATATCATCATGCATACAATGAATACGGTAGAATATTTGAGGAAGTGCTATCACAAAAAAAAGATAATCCTTTCTGGCTAATAGATATCCCAGCCGAACAGAGGGAATTTTATGATAAAGAAGATACGGAAAGACCCGGGATACTGAAAGACATGGATCTTATCTATCCAGAGGGATTCGGTGAAGCGCTTTCCGGAGGAGAAAGAGAATCTAAGAAGGAAAAAATCATAGAGCGGATGAAAGAACAAGAAATAGATCCAACAGACTTCGAGTATTATCTCAAAATGGTCGAAGAAGGTATCCCTGATTCAGGAGGTTTCGGTTTAGGTGTAGAAAGACTTACAAGATTTATCTGTGGTTTAGAGGAGATAGTGGACACAAGATTATTTCCGAAGCCCCCAGGTTCCGCACCTTTATGATGAAGAGCTAGGGTTTTATTATCTGATTAAAACTTTATTTTACAACCCGACACAATCTCTTCAGCAGGTCTACAGCTAATAGCCTATTCAATGGTTCGTTATCATTTCCACAATCCGAAGAAAAGGTACATGCGGGACAGCCCTTCAAACTTTCACAAGAACAACTATTCAACCTCTTCACAGCTTTTTTTCCCAACTCTTCAAATCGAGAGTATGCGTCGTGAGAGAAACCAACACCGCCTTCAACCGCGTCATGGATAAAGATCGCAGGACTTTCAAGTTCCTGGTGAAAATCCGTAGATACGCCACCAACATCTTTTTCGTCGATGAGCATCAAAAGAGGCAGCATATGTATAAGCGAATGTTCAGCCGCGTGTAAACCCCCTGCGTAATACTTCTCAGGACTTCCCATCCATTCTCCTGAATTCACTTTTTCTTCTGCAGTTTTTAACAGTTTTTTCTCGATATGATCTGGAATTTCGATCCAACTGACATGCGTGTTTATAGTAACAGGTTGCAAATCTAATCTTTTTGTAGATAATATCTCATCGTTTTCCAACTTTTTCTTTCTATATGCGAAGTAATGTATGCTCACATCACCGCTTCCTTTAAACGCTCTGTATCCACCCACGTTTTTGCTTTCATCAATCTTTATGTTAGAGATACTAGTGTCCCTAAGTGTTTCCGTGTAATAATCTGTATCTACCGGCTCCAAGATAACTCTAGGCTGAGGACCCTCTTGGAACTCTACAACCTGGTAATATTCACCTTGATGTAGATAAATCGCATTTGGATGGAATTCTCTGTAAGCTCTGTTTTTTTCAACACTCGGTAAACTTTCAACTGATCCGTCTTTTTTTATCTGTACTTCGAAAATATCTTCCCCTAAAGAGTAAAGATCGATCTTTCTCTGAGGAAAATCGTTCCTCACATATCTGTATCTCGATCCAAAATCTCCGGCTAAACTTCCTTCTTTTATCCACATTTTAGCCGCTTTTTTTAGTCTTGAAGTCAACAACTCTTCGTCTTCTTTCTTAAGCGGCAATTCCTGAGCCGCAGAAAGTAAATGTTTAGAATATACATGATTATTAGATAGGTCGATTACCGCGTCTTCGATCGGTTCTCCGAGCAAATGATCGGGATCATTTACGATGTACTGATCAAGGGCACTATTGAAAGGTACTAAAACGGACATAACTTCTTCAGTTCCTCTTCCCGCTCTACCTATTTGCTGCCAAAAACTTATCCTCGAACCAGGATATCCTGAAAGGAGAGTAACATCTATACCACCAATATTTATCCCTAATTCAAGTGCTGTCGTGGAAACTACACCATTTATATCCCCTTCTCTTAAACTCCTCTCCGTCTTTCTCCTCTCTTCTTTTGAGTGTCCTGCATGGTATGAACTTACCTCTGCTGCTTGATTGTCGAAATCTTCTTCAAGGATCTCTTTGACCCATAAAGCATCCAACTCGGTCATCTTCCTTGACGGGGCGAACATCAAAGTTTGAAGACCTTCATTTACTAAGAAAGCCATAAGCTCGCTACTCTCTCTATGAGTGCTCTTCCTCTCACCTATATTTTCATGAAATTTTGGAGGATTCCAAAATAGTAGATTTCTTCTCCCTCTATCACTTCCATCCTGGTCTACAACCTCGAATTTTTTACCAACTAAATTCTCAGAATGCTGTTCTGGATTGCCTAGGGTGGCGCTAGTCAATATGAATCCAGGATCACTCGAATAATACTTTGATATCCTTCTCAATCTCCTTATTATCCAAGCTACATGGATTCCTAGCAAACCTCTATAGTGATGAGCCTCATCAACGACTACTACGTCCAATTGTTCAAAAAATCCTGACCATTTCTCATGATGGCTTAGATATAGATTCAAGCCGCTGAAATTCGTGAGAATAATATCAGCTTCTTTCCTTACTCCTCTTTTCTTGTTAGAGGGAACATCTCCATCATAAATACCTAGATGCACCTTTTGATTCAATAAATTGAAAATCTCCTGTAATTCTTCTTTTTGGTCTCTAGTGAGAGCTTTTGTGGGAAATATGAGTAAAGATTTAGAATTTTCTTTTTGGGATATTAGATGTGCCACAGAAAGCGCATATGCAAGCGTCTTTCCACTAGCTGTCCCTGTGGTCAAACAAACGTCATTGCCTTTCAGGAAAGAATCTATAGTTTTAGATTGATGAGAGTAAAGAAAAATTTCTTTCTCCCGTAACCTTTCTTTGAGAGAGTTATTTAACATCTTGCTCTCTCGATAATCAGGTTTCCTTTCAGGAATAGTTGTTGAAAAAACAATCTGTCCTTGATATTCGTGATAAGCTGATCGAAGATAAGATTCGTCCATTAAACCAAAAATTTCGTTTAGTGATAAGGCTTTTATGGTTTGAAATACTCTTTTACATAGATGAAGATACTGCACCTACCGGGCAGGGCAATCTGGGGATATTCAGAAGAGGAAATAAAAGATATTTTGACGTACTTTGAACCAGATATAACAATAACTTCTAAAATCAGGGATCGCGAGAGAATAAATATAAAGAGAAATTTCTCCTACGAATCTATAGATATGGATGATGTGAAGAATTTTAAAGAGAGACGGCTAGGTAACGAAGTTTTATTATTATTGAAAGATAGGGGATCACTATCTGAAATAAATTTAAGTGATTACAGGAATAAAAGAACCTCCATTATCACTGATATTATACAGGAGGACTTAGATCCCAATTCCTTCGATTTCAAACTAACTAATACTTCTGTTATAGAAGATATAAAAGATAAATTAGACGATTTTCACGTCTTATCTACCGAAATAGAGAGTGGGAAAAAATTAGCTTATAAAAAAAACAGAATCTACGGTTTCGGACTATCTAACGGTGTAGAAGGGATGAAAATACCTAGCGTTACAATTGGAGAACGTCCCTATATCGAAACATTAAATGCGAGCAAAGTAGGTCTTTCTGCAGTCCCTGGACTTGGAAAAAGATTCTCTACCGAACTTGAAAGCAGAGGTATTGAATCTCGAAAAGATCTTTGTTCTATAGATCCCGAGAGCATATTGGAGTGTGAAGGTATAGGCCCGTATAGAAGCACTAAATGGATAAGTTCCGCTAAAGCAATAGAAGATAAAAATGTATATCGTATAAATAAAAACGACCTTGAAGAAAAACATAGAATTTTTATCGATATAGAAACTGATTCTTTGAAACCTTCCATAATCTGGCACATAGGGTTATACGACGATGGAAAAGATGAATATCATAGTTTTTTAGAGAAAAGGCCGAGTGAGAAAATGAGGGTGATAAAACAGTTTGTTAAGTACCTTGAAAACAATGCTAGAGAAGACAGTGTTTTGCTGGCTTGGTATGGAAAGAAATTCGACTTTAAACATCTGAATAGATTTATTGAGGACTACATCCCTGGCAGAAAATATATTTGGAAGGAGCTTGAAAAGATAGACTTTATGTATTGGGTAGATAAACACGCGGCCATTCCCTGTAGATGTTCAAAACTCGAAAGTGTTGCTTCTAGGTTAGGTTTCGAATCCAATATTATAGGATTAGATGGAGGAGAGGTCGGAAGAATCTATTCTGAATATATGGAAGATAGGAAAAAAGAACCCAACTGGAAAGAACTTAAGACTTACGCTAAAGATGATGTGATCGCGATGAAGCACATTTATGATAGAATAAGAAAAGCGCCTGTTCTCTACAATATGGATGAAGTAAAAAAGAAATATCCAAAATAAATTAACTGTTCTAGAAGAGACAAAGTTTATTTTGAATCTATTCAGGTCTATCACTCTACACCTATCGCATCAACGGGGCAGTTCTCTTCTGCATCTTTTAAACAGGGTATATCTTCTGGCACTCTTCCCTGATCATCACCATTCTCTCGGAATTCTCCTATTATAGTAGAATTTGAGTTACCGGAGACCAAAAATATTTGCGGACAGGTAGATTCGCACATACCACATGCTATACAAGCATCTTGGTCTATGATTACGCTTTTCATATTTCAT
>CAZRWG010000040.1:0-8084 GCA_964603805.1 uncultured Thermoplasmata archaeon | reverse complement strand
AGAGGAGAAAAATCGGTCATAGTTCCAATTCCAAGGAATATAATCAAGGGGATTATACCAGTGCCTATCAATTCCTCATAAACTACATAAAGCAATCCGGATGGAGCGTCGGTTATTCCCGTCAACGGAAGATTTGCCAGGATGACTGCAAAACCTATAGGGCCCAATAAAAGAGGTTCCATGTTTTTTGCTATCCCCAAATATACCAATAATAAACCTATCGCCAACATGGCAGCTTGTTGCCAACTTATTGCAAACAGACCAACTTCGAACATCTATCGTCCACCTCTAGCTTGAATTGCAGCAGCAATCGCAGCAATTTTCTCTTTCTCATCTTCTTCTTCAACAAAAAATCTATTGATGATCTCCCCGAATAAGTATGTACTCAAGGTAAGGATGGTCAAGGTTATGAATACAACCCCTATTCCAATAACAATTACTTCTAGTGGAGTCATATTATCCTACCATCGTTGCGATGATATCGCCCTCTTCAACGTCTTGCCCTTTATTAACATGAATCTCCTTTATCTTTCCATCTCTAGGTGCACCGACATCATTCTCCATCTTCATCGCCTCTAGTATTGCAATGGGTTCGCCTGCACTAACACTTTCTCCCGGGCTGACTTTCAAATCAAGTATAGTCCCCAACATCGGGGAATCTATCTCTATCTCATCACCACTCATCTCTTCGACCTTCTCTTCTGTGGACTCTCCCGAAGGTGCAGAGGGCTGTTCGCCTTCTGGGAAAAGTACTGAGACGTTGTAATCCTTTCCATTGACACGGACTTTTTCCTCGCTCTTCATCACCACGTTGTAATCTTTACCATCTATCTTGACTTTTCCTTCCCACGGATAACTTATTTGTCTAGCTACTTTCTGTTCTTCTTTCTCTTCTCCTGGCTTTTCGAGTGGAAGTTCGTCCGAAGTAAATTCGGGTTCAACCTCACCTTTCAGGAATTTTAGTCCGATATCGGGATAGATAGTATAAGTCAAAACATCTTCAGGTTTGTTCAATAGACCTTTATCCTCCAAAAAGTCCTTGTTCTTTTCGAACAGCGGGTCTAACAAACTAGCGGGTCTTTCATCTATGACTTCGTCCTCCCAATCAGGTCCAAGAATCTTTTCATACATCTCTTCAGATATCTCGCCAGGTGGTCTTCCGTACATCCCTCGGAAGTACTCTTTAGTATCGTTGGTTATCTTCTCATACCTGCCGAACTTTACATTCATAACTGCCTGAACACCGACAACTTGTGAAGAAGGTGTAACAAGAGGAGGATGTCCGAACTCTTCTCTAACTCTTGGTACCTCTTTCAACACTTCGTCGTACTGATCTGCGGCACCCTGTTTTTCCAGCTGATTGACCAGATTAGAGAGCATACCGCCTGGAATCTGATGAACTGTTACCGAAGGATCGATCCTTAAAGCTTGATCGCGGTGAAGATGTCTATATTTTTCCCATATTTCGTTGAAATATTCTCTTATCTCGATAAGGAGGTCCATATCGTATCCAGTATCGTGCTCAGTACCCTGAAGCGCGGCAGTTACCGATTCAGTTGGAGGTTGACCAGTGGCTCCAGTAAGTGAAGAAATCGAGGTATCTACAACGTCGACACCCGCCTCAATCGCCTTCATGTAAGCCATACCGGTCATTCCAGATGTATTGTGACTGTGCAGATCAATAGGTATGTCAATACCTGCATCCTTGCAACCTTTGACTATATTGTAAGCACGAGGTGGAGATATCATTCCTGCCATATCTTTGATACATAATGAGTCGCACCCCATCTTTTCCAATTCTTTGAATTTTTCTACGTATTTTTCTACGGTATGTATTGGTGATATTGTATAACATAGCGATCCCTGTACGTGCGCTCCTTCTTTATTGGCCTGTTCTATCGGGACCTTCATGTTTCGTAGATCGTTAAGAGCGTCAAAAATCCTAAAGCTCTCACAGCCGTTTTTATAAGCATAGTGGATGAATTTTTTGACAACATCGTCTGGATGATTCTTGTAAGCGACGATGTTCATCGCCCTCTCAAGCATCTGAACTCTAGTGTTCGGTAAAGCATTGCTCAAATTGCTCAATCTTTCCCAAGGATCTTCGTCCAAGTACCGTATACATGCATCGAATGTAGCTCCACCCCATATCTCCATGGAGTCGAAGCCAACTTGGTCCATCTTATCGCATATAGGCAACATGTCCTCCGTTCTTAGCCTTGTCGCAAGAACGGATTGATGTGCATCTCTCAAAGTCTGATCATGAAGCTGTACCATTTTTTTTCCTCCTGAAAATTGTTTTCGGGTGCTTCTTGATAAAGCATATGGGAGGGGAATGTATCAAAGTCATATAAATAGATTGGTGTCTCAAAATGTTTTTTAAATAAATAGGAAGTACAGGGAAAACCTTATTATTTAGAGCGACCTAATTTGAGGTGATTGGAGATGGCTGAGAACGAAGATATAGACCCACAGAAGATCGGAAAAGCGGAAGAAAAGTTTAGAAATCTAGTAGAAAAAAGAAACGAGTTAAACAAAAAAGCTAAATTCTTTAGAGAAGAAAGAGACAAGCTAAATGATGAGAGGAACAAACTTCAAGAAGAACTTAATGAACTGAAAGAAAAAAGAGACGACCTCACCGCTGAAGCTAAAAAACACAAAAAAAAGAGGAACGAACTTCAATCTAAAGCTAAGGAACTCATACAATTCAAAAGAGAAAAAAGGGACGAAATAGATAATAATCTATCTCAAAGGGTAGAAGAGCTTAAAGTGGAAATTGACCAATTAGAGAGGAAACAGGAGACCACAGCTTTAACCGTCGAAGAAGAAAACGAATTATTGGACGAATTGAAAGAGAAGACGGAAGAATTGAAGAGAAAAAAGGAACTTCTTGAAGAGCAAGATCAGATAATGGAAGAAGTAGAAGAGCTTGATGAAAAAATAGACGAGCTTTTCGCAGAAGCCGATGAAGAACATGAATTGGTTGTTGAATATTCTGATGCTTCTCAAGAATATCATGACCAGATCGAAGACCTTTACGACGAGATCGATAGTATTTCTGAAGAAGCCGATAATCTACATGAAAAATTCCTAAAACAGAAGGAAAGAGCAGATCACTATCACCAAAGAGCTATGGAGATGAAAGATAAAGTCATCGAAATGAAGCGACAGAAGAGGGAAGAGGAACTCAAAAGGAAAAAACAATTGTTAGAACAGAACGAAAAGGTAAGAAAGAAACTAGAGGACGAGGAGAAACTGGAGAAAGAAATTGAGAAAATGATGGAGATGCTCAAGCAGGAAGGAAAGGCAGAAATATAAACTGAACTAACATTACAAAGTCACAATTTTGAAGGGTATAGATAAACAAAGGGAAAGCCCTAATAAGGATTTAATCTTTTAGTTGAAATGATGAAAGTTACCCTGCTTGGAACTTCTGGAGGTATACCTATACCCGGAAGAGCTCAATCTGGCTTATTGGTGGAAACTTCGGATAAAAAAATCCTCTTAGATTGTGGTATGGGAGTGCCTCTTAGACTAGCGGAGGCCGATGTAAAAGCGGAAGAAATCGATATGATCTGTATCACTCACGGTCATCTTGACCATATTCAAGATCTACCGTCGTTAACTAAAGCTTCCTGGTTAAGATCCAATGAGGCAGATTATCAAATCATCATTCCTCCCAAATTAAGAAAAAAATTGATCAATTTTTGGAAGACTCTAGATGAATATGAGAGATCTGAATTGAAATTTGAAATCCTGAAGCCTGAAGAGAACTATAAAAATGGAATTGACATAAAATCCTTTAAAACAAAACATACCGAGATAAGCCAAGGTTATGAAATATATGATGAGGGAAAAAAGGTAGTCTACACAGGAGATACTGCACCCTGTGAAAAAGTGAAAGAGAAGGCTGAAGGAGCAGATATATTGATTCACGAAGTATCTCACTTAGAAAAAAAAGATATTCACTCTAATCCTGAAGATTTGATCTCTGAGCTCGCCGGATTAGAGATAGGAAAACTAGTCCTGACTCATTTTTATCCTCCAACGGCAGAAAGGGCTAGAGAGATTTCTACAGAAATACAGGAAGAAACAGGTATACCAACTACTGATGGGGAGGACCTTCAAAACTTTTTGATTTAGGTGGAGAGAATGGATGAATTGAGGATCTTAGTAATACCTACTACAGATTGGATCGGACATCCTGTTCCAAATAGGTTAAATTTCATTTTTGATAGACTTTCGAAGAGACAC
The DNA here is from genome assembly GCA_964603805.1 of uncultured Thermoplasmata archaeon. Taxonomy (GTDB): domain Archaea; phylum Thermoplasmatota; class Thermoplasmata; order Halarchaeoplasmatales; family Halarchaeoplasmataceae; genus Natronoplasma. The sequence continues at coordinate 3,830 of CAZRWG010000040.1, read as the reverse complement.
GAAATCGACGTTTGCTATTTTAATATGTACGATGAATATAAAAGAGATACAGAGTGTAATCTAATCGACATGGATTGCATGCCTAATAGTGAGGTAGGCGTTTACTATTTAGCTAATTTTAGGAGGTTCTCTCAAAAACTTAGAGATATAAGCGGTTCCTATGATGTCATAATATCATCTAATATCATACCTAGTTTTATGGCAAATCTACAAGATACCAAGATCATTTTAGATTATTTAGATCATTTTCCTGAAAGCGCAGCTTCCTATTATAAAAAACCACTCGATAAGCTAGCCGAGAAAATAGCAGGATCGCTTACTTCTATCAATCTCAAAATAGCAGACGGTATTATAACTCCGACTCATCGATTCAAAAAACATCTTTCAAATAAAGTTAGCGAGGACATCATAAAAGTGGTGCCTAACGGACTTGACATAAATAAAATACATCCAATAGACCCCTCACACGTTTATGAAAAATACAACCTGAGTAGACCTGTATTAGGATATGTCGGCTCACTTGAAGAATGGATAGATCTTGAAAGTATAATAGAATTTATGCCCTCGATCAAAAAAAGGTTCCCAAAAGCAAAACTATTGGTAGTTGGTCCTGATCTTCATACGGACTACTCAAACTTTCTTAAAAACCTTAGTAAAAAATTCGGAGTAGAAGATGACGTAATATTCACTGGGAGGATAAAGTATGATAATCTCTCTCCTTATATATCAGCAATGGATGTAGGTTTAAATCCAAGGAAGCCATTGAAAATGAACTCTCTGACCATGGGGAGTAAAGTCCTAACATATCTTGCCTGTGGCGTTCCCGTTTTAAGTAAAAATATGCCTGAAGCCGAAGAGAAATTTATAGGAAAGGGTGTTTACAGTTATACAGATTCATCTGATTTTTTGGGAAAATTGGCTGAAATTGTCTCAAAGAGAGTTCATCCAGCAATTGTTCGAAAATACGATTGGGATATAATCTCTAGAAAATATGAAAATGCTATGATTGATTTATTAAATAAGAAGGAATAACCTTATAAAAGTAGATCAAAAGGAGTTAAAATTAAAAGAGGTTTTGATTTTAGAAGTTGATCTATAGGTCCTCAAATACGTCTTCCTCTCCCTCTTCTCCTAGAGGTTCTCCACATTCTGGACATTCATCAACCTCGTCAGGTAACTCTGCACCACAAATCGGACAATTTTTTGATACCAGAATTTCTTCCTCCCCTTCTTCGAATTCTTCTTCAAATTCCTCTGGAGGTTCTAGTTCTTCGCCGCACTCAGGACATTCGTCAGCATCAATTGGAATGACTGCACCACAGGTCGGGCATATTCCTTCTTCTTCGATCTCTTCTTCTAACTCTTCCAATTCTTTTTGCAGACCTTCTTCTAACTCTTCAACAGGTTCCTCCTTTTTCCTTCTGGACATCGCCCCACCAATGATAAGAATTATGATGCCTATCACTATCCCTGTAAAGAAGTGAATCGATAGTTGACCATTAGGGTTTATTTCTCCGACTGGATATTCGCCTATTAGAGGTAGTTCACCTGGACCTACAAATTTCAAAACCAATACGGCAATAATCATTAACAGTCCGATAATAGCTATCGCAGTTCCGGAAGAGGCGCCTTTTTTTGCCCTATCGTCCATATTTCTAACCTCCATACAGTATTTCATGAGGTAATCCTATATTTGATATATAAACTCTATGGTGGAAATTCATTGCTACTCATTCTTTTATTTCCGTGTGGATCTCCCCTGCAGGTACCACACAAAGAAATATAATTTTCTCTTCATAAGGGTTTTCATAAGAATGAGGAAGATCCGCAGGAATATATAATGCATCGCCTTTTTTAACTACCTTTTCTTCGTTTCCTAGTTTCACATTCATCTTACCTTCCAAGATATATTGGACATGATCAGTATTTTCATGTTGATGGAGAGGCATGAAAGCTCCTGGTTTTAGAGTAAACTTTCTCATAAAACAATTTTCAGCCCCTTCTTCGTCTGTTATCAATTTCTTGATCCAAATTTTTTCTCCTCTTTCAACTTTTTCATTTTTTACATCATCCGAATCTAAAACGAAGCTTTCTTTTTCCGTCATCTTATCGTTAGGAGATTAGAACTTCTTTTATATTTAGTTTAGGTGAATACCAGAATTTTCGCTTGCCCTAAGATATATAAGGGAATCAATCGATAGTATCTTTACTAAAAGAGGTAATGATGAAAGATAAATTAGTCACTATCGTTATTTGTCTCTTTCTGATACTAAGTGTGATCACAGTGGCGATCCAAAGGGTCGAAAGCACTAATGGAAAAAACGTAGCTAACGAGTCTGACTTAGGAGATACAGAGCAAGATGGAGAATACGTTGAAAATTCAATACGAGAAAGAGGCGATCCATCCGAGACCAAAAGAGAAACCAAGCATGATTTTTATGAGCATAACCATGGAGATATGTCTATAGATGGTCGATGGGAAAATCAAGAAAAATCAGTATATCCGAGAGAAAAATCATTAAGAACAGAGCCATCAAAAGAAAGCAGCAGTATATCTTTGGGAGCAACCGAATCGGAAAATTATTCAGAAGTCCGAGACCCGATAAGAATAGATAGCAATGACGATCTTGCCGATAAAGCCGAGGATGAGAACTGGGTTGGAAATGGAAGTGAAAATGATCCTTACATCATAAAAGGGTACGAAATAGACGGTGGTGGGCACGGTTATTCTATCTATATCGGAAATGTAACCCATCACTTCGAAGTGTACGAATGCCGAATCTACAATACAAGTGGAGGAGAGGGGGAATACTTCAACAACAACGGAATACATCTCTTCAATACATCTAACGGTAAGATCCAGGACAATATTATTTCAAGGAACTCCCAGAGTGGAATTTATTTCAGCCATGTTGAAAATAGTGTAATCTCTAACAACACTATTTACTCAAATGAAGGACACGAAGTACAAATTGAAGAATCTGATAATATAGAGGTATTAAACAATCGTATCCAAGGAGAAAAACATCCTTCCGATCTGCTGAGTTCTCGAGATAATGCTGAATACTCTAAAGACAGCATCATGGTCCAATTAAGATCACCAGATGATGATATGATAAAAAAATGGGGTGAAGAAAGGGCTCTAAAATTCACTACCGACGAGATAGCAAATACAGTTGCAGGGATAACTTCTCGTATATATCCAACATTCAATATGGCTGAAATAAGTCTCGAAGGAGAAATAGGGGTTAAAAATGCGGTGGAGTCATTGGTTGTAAGGGAAGAAGTCATCCACGCGGAACCTAACTACATTATGGAAACTACAGCTACTCCTAACGATCCGGGGTATGATTCACTCTGGGCGATGCCTACTATAGATGCCCCTAATGCATGGGATATAACTACAGGAAGTGAAGAGATCGTTGTCGCGGTTATTGATTCAGGCATCGATTACAACCATCCTGATCTAAAGGATAATATGTGGACCAGTGAAGAAGGCCATCACGGATATAATGCTATTAACAATTCTTATTATCCGATGGACGACACAGGTCATGGGACCCATGTAGCAGGAACGATTGGTGCTGTTGGAAATAACGATCTCGGAGTGGTTGGTGTGAATTGGAATGTTAGTTTAATGGCTGTGAAGTTCCTTGGAGAAACAGGTACTGGAACCGTAGGAGATGCCATAGCTGGTCTTGAATATGTTTTGGAGAGGAAGAGAGATGGCGAAAATATCGTTGCTACTTCAAACAGTTGGGGCGGAACAGGATTCAGTGAGCTGTTATACGAAGCTATCGAAAAACACCAGCAAGAAGGGATATCTTTCG
>CAZRWG010000039.1:0-8151 GCA_964603805.1 uncultured Thermoplasmata archaeon | reverse complement strand
TTCTATGTTGGTTACGACATGCTGACAGAATTCCGTGAAAGAGAGGAAGAAATCAACAGAATCCATCCGGAAGAGACTTTGACAGAACATGGGGGGATCTTAGCCTTAAATTTCTGCGGGGGAGTTTTCTTATTTGCAGGGATATCAATCATTCTTATGAAAATATTCGATGTTGAGTTAAAAGGTAGGAAAGAGAATTTATAACTCTATTCGAATCATCTTTAATATTAGGTGGTAAAATGGCTGTAAAAAAATTGCTAGAGGACGTTTTTGAAGTGGGAGCATCCCATTATGATAGGGAACTTTTCGACGAACTTATCCCTCTTCCTGACGGAACGAGTTACAACGCTTATCTGATCAAGGGAAGTGAAAAAACCGCACTTTTAGATACTGTAGATCCCTCTAAACAAGAAAAATTATTTCAAAATTTAGAAAACGCTGAATTAGATAGTATAGATTATGTCATCGCTCATCATGCGGAGCAGGACCATTCGGGAGCCATACCCGCGGTCCTTGAAAAATATCCTGAAGCTAAAGTCGTTACCAACTCGAAATGCAAAGATATGTTGATAGACCATCTACATCTTTCTGAAGACGATATCATCGTTAAAAAGAATGAGGAACAACTTTCGCTCGGTGACAAAACATTGAAGTTCATTGATATGCCGTGGGTGCATTGGCCGGAAACTCTTGTTACTTATCTTGAAGAGGAAAATATTCTTTTCAGCTGTGACTTTTTCGGTTCGCATCTCGCTACTAGTAATCTGTTCGTTCAAGATGAAAATAAGGTGTATCTAGCAGCTAAACGTTATTACGCCGAGATAATGATGCCTTTCCGCTCTTCTATCAAAAGTCATCTCGATAGGATCGATGAGATGGAAGTAGACATGATTGCTACCAGCCATGGTCCAATATATGATAATCCTGATTTTATATTAGATGCCTATGCAGATTGGGTAAGTGATGAAACGAAAAGTGAAGTAGTTTTGCCATATGTTTCCATGCACGGAAGTACAGACAAAATGGTCGAGTATTTTGTAGATTACCTGGTACAAAAAGACGTGAAAGTCAAACCCTTCAATCTCACCACCACGGATTTAGGACAACTAGCTATGTCATTAGTCGATGCCTCTACAGTCGTACTTGGAACACCAACTGTACTGGTGGGAGCACATCCTAAAGCGATATACGCAGCACATCTTTTCAATGCACTAAGACCAAAGACTAGATATGCTTCTTTAATCGGCTCATATGGATGGGGCGGACGGATGGAAAAACAGATAAAAGATACGTTGAACCACTTTAAGGGAGAATTCTTGGAGCCGGTTATCAGCAAAGGTCACCCAGGAAATGAAGACTTTGATGCACTAGAAGATTTAGCCGATAAAATCATTCAAAAACATGAAAAGGATGACCTAGTGATGTAAAGTTCCCACTTTTATTGTCTAGTAATTAGGTAGGTAAGCCGTCTAAAAGTCTCAGTAAACATTATATTTGGTCAGCTGAGTTTGATTACTTCATCGTTTGGTCGTACTCTTTCCTCCACTTTCACCCCAACATCATCTCCTGGACCTACCTCTTCTACTTCATCCCCTTCTATCTCCATGGAAGTTATCTCCTGCTCAAAGTCTGTGTTCTCACCTTTGAACCGTACTTTGTCGCCGATGTTCAACCTTCCTTTATCTATCTTTATGGCGGCTACACTCGGTTCCTTAAAATATTTGAAGACCTTTCCTACTTTTTCCTCCATCTTCTTCACCGTTTTTATATATGGTTTTATCAGTAATTAATTTTTTGTTCCTATAATTTTATATGAGGAGTATAAATGAAGGTGCGCCTAGTAGGCAATATCTTCAAGAACCTTCTATCTTTCCCCTCAACTCTTCGAAGGTGACAGGTTCGTCGATTATTAGTGATCTTTCTTCCAAATCATCTAAGAATTTATCTCTTTCTTTTATTCTCTGCTTGTAAAAACTATCTGCTCTCTTTGAACCATCCTCCTCGTAAACTACGAAAAGCAGATTGGGTTTATCTTCAACGTTTAAATAGACTTCCTCAACATTCTCTAACGGTATCCATTTCTTAGTTTTTTTACTACGGACATTAAATTTTACTATCTCTCCGTCCTCATAGTGTAATTCATCATCCAATGAATACATACTCTTTATATCACTAAAAAGTCGATAGAAAACGTAGTTTATGTAAAGTACAGCGACCGCCACTAGAACGATTGAAACTCTATCTATTTCCCTTAAAAATACAATCAATAAGATAAAGATGACCATCAATGTTATACCAAGTGAATGCCTAAGGATCTTTATTTTCCTTCTACGCTGTTCTTTTGCCAATAATTCGCTATAATCTTCTCCACCTTTGACCATTTTTTCAACTCTAACACTTCATTCAACATCTCTCTTAATTAACTTTCCTTTTTTAATGCTTTTTTGCATCAATATCCCGTCTTCATCATTCTGATAGTAATCTTCTAGTTTCGTTATTTTAGAAAATCCGAGATTATCATAGAAAATCTGAGCACCTTGATTCGATTCTCTAACGATCAGGAAAAATCTTCTTACATTCATCTCTTTTAGGACCTTTTCCATTAAAGAAGTACCAATGCCTTGAAGTCTGTAATCTGGAGAGACTGCTATAGATACTATCACTCCATCCACCTCTCTTTTTTCGGCAAGGATGTATCCAATAACCTTGGAATCTTCTTCAGCTAAAAGAAAAAAATCATTAGAGATATAATCTTTGAAGATCTCTTGAGAATATGGATACTCGAAGCTCTTACGTTCTATTTTCAAAATTTGGTCAATATCTTTTCCCTCACACTTTCTTATCAGCATCTTCTATGAATTCATACACCTTTGACCTTAATTAATTTGAGCCTTTCGAGTTAAAGATTCTGTTAAAAAGCGTATTATTCGTAGAACCAATAAATTTTTTAATACACTTACAAGTATAAACTAGTGAGGTCGACAAAATGTTTGCAAAAGAACCTATAGATTTAGAAAAAATAAGCAAAGAGATGTCCGACAAAGAGATTCTCCGTTTTGGCTTAGCTGCTGAGCTCGACGCTATCAATTTTTACGAACAGATGGCCGAATATACAGATGACGAAAACATAAAAGAAGTTCTACTTGATGTAGCTAAGGAAGAAAAAGAACACGTTGGAGAATTTCAAACGCTCCTCCTCGAAAAAGACCCGCAACAGGTCGAAGAGATGGAAGAGGGTAAAGAAGAAGTAATGGAGATGTTAGGCAAATAGATCTGATGATTATTTCCCCAGCTAGAAAAATATTTTATAATTTTTTATTTTTAAATATAAAAACTTTATATCCATGGAAACATTAACTTCATAGAAGAGAATGGTCGAAGAGAACCCTAAAGGGAAAATAGTAGCTATTGGGAGTATTGTCCTAAATATAGGTATATTTATAGTTAAATTGTATCTTGGTTTTCTGATTGGAAGTTTGGCTCTATTATCCGATGCTTTTCACTCTATATCAGACAGTGCAAGTTCTGTCGCCGTTTATATCGGTTTAACGATCTCAGAAAAGCCCGCGGATGAAGAACATCCATACGGTCATGGTAGAGCTGATCAAGTGGCTGTTTTAGTTGTTGGTATAATACTACTACTCACAGCGGTGACTTTTCTCTCAGAAGGTTTTCAATCTCTTATCATTGAACCTGCGACGTTGAATATGAGGGGTCGATTTTATTTCTACATATTTCTCACTGCCTTGGCAAAGGAGATAATTGCTGAGGTGAGCTATCTGATAGGTAAAAAAACTAATACAGACTCTTTGAAAGCTGATGCTTGGCATCATAGAGGCGATGCGATAACCACGATGTTGGTGATCGGAGCTATATACGGCTCCGAAGCAGGGCTTTTATTCCTAGATCCCCTAGCCGGGATAGGTATAGCCGTTCTTCTTGGATATATAGGAACGTCGTATATCAAAAAGGCTACAAATCGATTGTTAGGCACTAAACCTTCATCCAAGATTATAGACGAGATACAAAAAATAGCTTCCAAGACCGAAGGTGTTAGGGAAGTGCACGAAATCAAAGTCCACGACTATGGCAAAGACAAAGCTATATCTCTACACATGAAATCAAATGAAGGAACAGTTCGTTCGGCACACGATGCATCACATCGACTAGAAGAAAAACTAGAAGAACGTTTTGGATCGAGCGCGGAAGTTCATTTAGACCCCGCAAGTATGCCTAGAGAAAAAATAGAGAGCCTAGTTCAAGAAAACGTTAAGAAATACGATAAGATCTTAGAAGCTCACCGTATCAAAATAACAGAAAGTGAAGATAAGGTCATGATATCACTCCATCTTGTTCTTCCTGATGATATCTCTATAAAAGAAGCTCATGATATAGCTACTCAATTTGAAAAAGATATTGAGAGGAAATGTAAAAGCGAAATAGAAGCCAATCTTGAGATACAAGCTCATGTTGAGCCGGAAGATGAGTGTTTGGCCGAATCATCACCTTGAGATCGCGGTAACTATCTGTATAGGCAAGACACCCATCTTTTCTATCTTCTCATCTTCGATTTCAAAACCCACATTTTCAAGCATACTTTTTGGATATATAGGTCTGCAGTCTAATATCCGCGGAAAAAGATCGTGGAATATTTCGTAAAGTTCTACGAACACAGCTTCCTCTCTAAAAAGACTTACAACACATATCTTCCCTCCTGTATTTAGAATTCTCCTAGCTTCCTTCAACACTATCTTGATTTCTTTTTCACTGAAAAGCTCAAGAGTGAAACTCATGAATATTTTATCAAAAATCTCGTCTTTAAGAGGCATAAGAACTGCATCGGCACATATGAGATCTACATTTTTTAAAAAATCAGCAGCGAGCAGTCTATCTTTGCTGACTTTACACATCTCAGGAGATATATCTATACCTACAACTCGTCCCGATGATCCAACTCGATCAGCTATATCTTTTATAGCATGACCGGTACCGAATCCGATCTCTAGAACATCATCTCCAGATTTAATTTCAAGATGATCTAAAGCCATATCCCTATATTTTTTCTCGAAAGCCCCTTCTACATAATCGTAGATCCCTGAGATTTTATCGTAATGTTTTCTTGCTTCAGCTCTGGTTCTCTGGATGCTTTTAATATTCTCATAGATATTTTCTTCCGTACTCATCTATTCATCACAATAAATACATAAACCAATAGATATGATATTTGTGGTTAACTCCTCATTGATATTGCGATAGGTGGGTGGGTATGTCACGACACTTGTCTATGGAAAGATACTAATATCGTATAATTATTCCGAGCTTAGAAGATTAATATAAGGTGAAAAAATGGCAAGGACAGATCTTTCAGATGATAGAGAACTTACGGAAGAGCAGAAGCTTTTCAAAGAAAGTATTTCGGATTGGGCTGAAAGAAATCTTCCTCTCGAGAGAGTAATCGAGATGAACAGAGAGGGACATCCCTTCCCTGAAGATATAATCGAAGGATTAGCTGAACTGGGAGTCATCATGGGTCCAGTCCCGGAAGAACACGGTGGCATGGGCTTGAACTGGAAAGATCAGATCGTAATAGCGGAGCAAATAGGCTATATAGACCCAAGCATCGCTACTGCGGCAGGCTTTATGGCCGTAGAAACAGGTTGGGGATTCACTTTGAATCGATACTGTAATGAAGAAATAAGAGAGAAATACGTCAAACCTTCGATAAATGGAGAAAAATTTGTAGGTATAGCTACTACAGAACCGAAAGGAGGTTCTGATGTGGCAGGATTTGAATCTACAGCGGAAAAAGACGGAGATGAATGGGTTTTGAACGGTGAAAAGACCTTCATCAGCGGTGTAGAAGAATGCCGTAAGATTGGCGGAGGTTTTTGGGTCAATGTAAGGACTGGACCTCAAGTTGAAGGAGCTCCACACAAGAACATGACATCTTTTTTCGTACCGATAGATGCTGATGGTGTAGAGCCACAAGAGCCATATGACGATGCCGGAAGAGGTTCCTTATCTACATCTGGATTCATAATGGAGGACGTAAGGATTCCAGACGAATATATGCTCGGAGAACAAGGTAAAGGATTTTATCATACGATGGAAGGATTCGATCTAGCAAGGATAATGATAGGCGCTAGTGCCGTCGGCGTAACTAGACGGCTTTTAGAAGAGGCTGCAGATTACATCAAAGAAAGGGAGACTTTCGGAAAACCATTGGCAAAATACGAAGGGATACAGTTCCCTTTTGTAGAAAGGTATACCGAGATGGAAGCGAGCAAATTGATGGTAGAAAAAGTGGCTGATATGACTGATACTAGATACGATGAAGAAGGATGGGTCGAGAGGACAGGGAAAGCTCAAACTTATAAGCCGACGGAGATCGCAAAGTGGATCTCTATGATCAAATATAAAATCCCGCACTTGGCAAAGGACACCGCAGACGATGCGATGCATTGGTTAGGTGCAGCAGGATACAGCTCGGAGTACATATTTGAAACCGCTTGGAGAGGCGTGATGTCTTACTGCGTAGGTGCAGAAGGAGGAGCCAATATACAGAAGATAGTAATAGGGAGAGAAACTTTGGGTAAAGATTACGTCCCCTACAAATAAGGTGATCCCGTGAGATTTGTGGTGCTGGTCAAACAGGTTCCAGACACTACTGAAGTTGAAGTGGATGAAGAAACTGGAACCATCATTAGAGAAGGTGTTCCATCTACTTTGAATGCTTTTGACGAATTCGCTCTGAACCTCGCAGTGGACATCAAAGAGAAAAGTGAAGAAGATATAGAGATAATAGCTCTCAGCATGGGACCCCCACAAGCTGAAGAGGCATTGAACAAATGTCTCGCTATAGGCGCGGACAGAGCGATCCTGTTGACCGATAAAAACTTCGCCGGTGCAGATACTTGGGCTACCGCTGTGACTTTGAGCAGAGCTCTAAAAAAGATAGGAAAGATCGATTTGATCTTTTCCGGTCAAGAGGCTTCAGACGGTAATACTGCTCAGGTCGGGCCTGAGGTCGCTGCTCATCGGGGTTTACCACAGCTAACCTACGTTTCAGAGATAGAAGATTTAGATCCTAAAAAAGAATTCATAGTATGTAAAAAGGAGACAGATGAAGGACACGTTAGAATTAAATCAAAAATACCCACTGTTTTGGCTTGTATGCCAGATCCTGGATTTGAACCTAAGATTCCAAACGTTAGAGAGATAATGAAAGCTAAGAAAAAACCAACAGAACAGTGGAATCTAGAAGACTTAGGAGGAGAAGAAGAGGATTATGGATTAGAAGGTTCCGAAAGCGTTGTTATAGAAACATACAGTCCACCTCCCAAAGGCGAGGGGATCAAAATTGAAGAGGAACCCGAGAAATCTGTAGATGAATTAGTGAAATTCTTAGACGAGGAGGGCATACTATGATAGAGATCAACATCGAATTATGCACAGCTTGTGGTAAGTGTGTTAAAGTCTGCCCAGTAGATGCGCTCGAGATCAAAGAAGGAAAGGCGGTATTGACAGGAGATTGTATTTCATGCGGCGTCTGTGTTTCGGCCTGCCCTGAAGACGCGATAGAACCAGTGATCCAAACTGCAGAGGTTGAGGACCTTTCTGAATACAACGGGATTTGGGTATTCGCTGAGGAACAGAGAGGGGAATTGAAGCCTACCGGTCCTCAGTTATTGGGCAAAGGAAGAGAATTGGCCGATGAACTCGGTGAAGAACTATGTGCCGTGCTGATCGGAAACGATATCAAAGACCTTTCCGAAGAACTCGCCGCTTATGGTGCCGAAAAAGTTTATGTTGTTGATGACAAAATATTTGAAAACTATTCTACTGAAGCATATACTACAGCTCTAACAAGTCTGATTTCAAGATATAAACCGAATATCCTTCTTTATGGAGCTACCCACCTAGGAAGAGATCTAGCTCCTTCTGTAGCGGGTAGAATGGGTCTTGGGCTCACTGCGGACTGCACGGATCTCAATATTAAAGAAGTAGAAGGTAGAAAGGTGTTATTACAAACCAGACCTGCCTTCGGAGGAAATGTTATGGCGGATATTGTCTGTCCTAACTCGAGACCACAGATGGCTACGGTTAGACCACACGTGATGAGTCCTATGGAACCAGATGAAGACTACGAAT
>CAZRWG010000038.1:0-8243 GCA_964603805.1 uncultured Thermoplasmata archaeon | reverse complement strand
ATCAGAGTTAAAGTCAGATTTTGGATAGGGATCTGTTCATTAGGAATCGGAAAAGATTCGTTATTTCTCACATTAACAGAGATTGTAATATTATCTCCTTCTTTAGGCTCGCTTTTCGAGAAAGTCAGATTAGTGATTGTTAGATCGAAATCATCGAACGGGGTCTGTTGATTTGTACTATTCAAATATGCACTTGCTGAATTATTAGTCACTGTTGAAAATAGGATGATCACTATCACTAAAATAATCAAACCCCTCATATTTCCTCTCCAACTCATCATTCCATCCTCCTTCGGTTGGATATGAATACAGATAGGAAGAACAAAACTACAGTATAAACTACCATGATGGTTATCCCCTGATAGAAATCGGGTGAAAACTGCCCTGGTTGTCCTCCAGGTCCTCCTCCAATTGGAGTTGCGCCAACAAAAACGCCTGTTATCAAACCTTCAGTGTAAGTCAAAATGTACCAGGGCTCAACTTCCACTAAAAATTGCAGAACGCTGCTCACTATAGGGAGGATCATCATGAGGGAGAAGAATCCTAATAGTGTAGAGGTTATCTTTCTTTTCAATATACTGCTGAAGAAGAAGATTAAACTGACAGCGCTGCTGGTATAGACAAGAGCGATAAAGAAAGACTTGAAAAATTCTAGACTTATACCTTCAGTTCCATATATCCCTATGATTTCCAAAGAGGTTGTCAAGTAATATATCGTAACTACGGTTAAAGTGGGCAAAAGAGCTCCGATATACTTTCCTATAAAGATAGTGGTGTGTCTTTGAGGTGTTGAGAATAATAAGAGGCCGGTCTTCTCTTCAAATTCTCCTACTACGGCATCACCAGCAAACAGAGATCCAGAAATTATTATCAGTAGATTGACAAAACTAAGATTTAAGTTCGCAAATTCCTCCGCAGTCTCTGGAAAGCTCGCCCATATCCTCGGAACTATGTAGAAAATCAGCGGAAGTCCTATCGCCAAGGCAAATGAGATGACCATCCTCTTCATCCTGAAGTGCTTTTTTAATTCGAATGAAACTGTGAGACATGTATTTTTCATGTCTTCAAGGATGTCCTCTTTTATGGATTTCATCTTGCATCACCTTTTTTTCCTACTAGTGAAACGTAAAAGTCCTCAAGATCGGACTTTTTTGGACTGTAAGAGATCACGTCGAGACCTTCATCTATGACTTTTTTGAGTATCTCGGCCGTAGAAGCTGGATTTCCTTCATTCTTTATGATCCTGATCTTATTCTGATTTATCTTAGTCACTTCATCTATAACGGGAATCTTTCTCACTTTCTGTAAATCGGATTCAGTTAGATTATCCAAGAACTCGACTTCGATAACCCTATACTGTTTCATGATCTGATCTATCCTTTCTACTGAATCTCTCTCGATCATCTCTCCATCATATAAGAAGATGACAGAATCACAGACTTTACTAACTTCGTCGAGTAGATGTGAACTGAGAAAGACGGTTACGTCTTTCTTTTGAAAGCTCTTGATAAGCTCTCTTATCTCCCTTATACCCTCAGGATCTAAACCTAAAACCGGTTCGTCTAAGATCAGTATCGATGGTTCATGGAAAATAGATTTTCCTATAGCCAACCTTCTTTCCATGCCCGTGCTGAAAGACTCAATCTTCGAATATCTCCAATCCGATAGATTCACTAGCTCCAACACATCTTCTATACGTCTTTCTATTTTTTCCTTCGACATACGATAAACCTTGCCAAAATAAGTTAGTATCTCATCAGGGGTCAAATAGCCGTAAACTCCAGGAACTCCGATGAGTGATCCTACATCTTTTAGCGCTTCCTTCGGGTATCTATTCACGTCTATACCATTTATACAGGCTCTTCCTGAGGTGGGCTCGATCAGGTTAGTCAATATCTTTATAGTGGTTGTTTTACCAGCACCGTTAGGCCCTAAATAACCAACGACTTCTCCCCTTTCTATCTCGAAAGAAACATTGTCGACTGCGGTAACATCCTCCCCGAATTTTTTAACTAAATTTTCAGTCCTTATTATGCAATCATCGTCCATAATTAACTCCTATGAAGTGTTTCTATTCTTTCCTCAATCCAATTCTCCAACGACTTTTTCTACCCTCTCTATGATCTCTCCACTTTTTATTAACTCTTTAACTTTCTGTATATCTTGAGTGAGAGAACGGTCTTTTTCTAAAGGTTCAACGTGTTCTCTGATATGTTCATAAGCGGCTTGGACACCTTTTCCTGGAGTTTTATCATGATACTCGAGACCTTGAGCTGCGGACATCAATTCTATAGCTACAACGTTTTCTACATTCTCCAGAACTTCCTTTGCCTGTCTTGCTGATATACTCCCCATACTGACGTGATCTTCTTGACCCGCTGAAGTAGGTATAGAATCAACGCTCGCGGGATGAGACAACACTTTATTCTCCGAGACGAGAGATGCTGCGGTGTACTGGGCTATCATGAAACCTGAATTCAACCCTTCATCTTGAGCAAGGAATCTCGGAAGTCCGCTCTCTGCTTCATACATCAATTTATCTGTAGTTCTTTCAGAGATATCTCCTACTTCTGCCACAGCAGAAGCGAAAAAGTCAAGAGCTAAAGCTATAGGCTGGCCGTGAAAGTTTCCTCCTGATATCACATCTCCATCCGGAAAGACAAGTGGGTTATCATTAGCGGAGTTCATCTCCGTCACCAGTACCTCTTGCACGTACGCTAAGGCATCTTTGGTAGCGCCATAAACCTGAGGCATACATCTCAGCGTGTAAGGATCCTGAACTTTCTCACAGTCCTTATGGGATTCGATTATCTCGCTTTCAGAAGTGATCTTTCGAAGATTCTTTGCACATTCAATTTGGCCAGAATGTGGTCTTATCTGATGTATACGGCTGTCGAAAACTGCGTCTGTACCTTTCAGAGCTTCTAAACTCATGGCACCTGCTATCTGGGCCCCTTTCAGCAGTCTTCTCGCGTCATGAAGCGCTAGAGCTCCGATAGCTGTCATGATCTGCGTTCCATTCACGAGAGCGAGTCCTTCTTTTGCCTTCAATTCAACAGGGTGTAAATCGGCTCTTTCTAACGCTTCTTTACCGGAAAATTTTTCTCCCTCATAGAAGGCTTCACCTTCACCCATCAATACTAGACTCATATGAGCAAGAGGAGCTAGATCTCCTGAAGCACCGACACTTCCTTGGCAAGGTATAACTGGATGAACTCCTTCGTTCAACATTTCTACTAAAAGTTCGATCACTCTCATCCTGATCCCGCTGTAGCCCTTAACAAGGGTATTAGCTCTCAGCAGCATGGTCGCTCTGACTACGTCTTCGGCTAGAGGATCTCCTACTCCGCTTGCGTGACTTCTGACCAGGTTTTTCTGGAGCTCCTCTGTTTTTTCTTTCTCTATCTTGACATTAGCTAAATCTCCAAAACCCGTGTTAATTCCGTAAACGTCTTCATCCTCTTCAAGTTTGTTTTCGACCACTTTTCTAGATCTTTGGACTTTATCTTCACATACAGATGCTAATTCTACTTTTTCATTATGGCATGAGACTTTGTGAACGTCTTCGATTGATAGGTTTTCTCCATCTATATATACTGTCATTTTATCACCTTATTCTAAAGTAACGCCTTTTTGGCCTTGGTAATTACCAGATCTGTCAGAGTATTTTTTTTCGCTTTCTTCGCTCAATAGATGAAAAACTAATTGAGCAAAAGTATCACCTATCGGGATCTCAACTTCTTGATAAGAATTGAAAGCGCTTAAAGTCAGAGTGCCTTCGAAACCGGCATCGATCATACCGAAAGAAGATATAACTCCTTGTCTAGCCCATGTAGTTCTTATCCATAGTTCGCCGGCGATATTAGAGGGAAACACTACGTACTCTTTTGTAGAGGCAGCGAACCAGGTATCCTCAGGCACGACCGCATTACCTTTACTTTGGGGCTTTCTTTCTTCAACCACGACTTCTTCTATTGTGAGATCATATCCATTAGGAGTTAGGTTATCTTCTTTGAATTCTTTGATAACCAATTCGCCTTCATCCATCAGATCTTTGATCTGAGAATCTGAGAGTATCATCTTATCTAGACCATCTTGTTTGTATCTTACACATCTACAATTATTTAGGATTTAGGCGTCTCGGAGAAAAATTAGTTATATCCTTTTCAAAATCATGGGTTCATGGCCCAAAAGTCAAAGGTAGAAGCAAAAAATTTCTCCGTTTTGCTGATAGCAGTAGTCATGTGGGGCTCTACCTTCCCTGCTATAAAGATAGCTTTAGGAGATATAGAGCCTATCACACTGGGCCTTTTCAGAGCCATATTTGGTTTTCTACCGATAGCGGTCTTCACTTTATGGAAGTTCGGTTGGAAGACTGCTTTAAGACCTGCAAGAAATGATTTTTTGATCCTTGTAGGGATAGCTCTTACTCAATTTTATCTTCCACTGGTATCTCAGAACATCGGTATGACCTTGATGGATCAGGAAACTGCGGCCTCTATGAGTTCTCTTCTTCAAGCTACTGCTCCGATATTTACGATATTTTTATCAGCTATATTTTTAGGGGAATATATAGGTATGAAAAAAGCATCTGGTACGGCTATCGCTCTTTCCGGTACCGTCTTGTTGGTAACTAGAGGAGGAGTGGTTTTCCGCGGAGCGCCCTTGATAGGCAATCTAATGCTTTTAGGTAGTGCGGTCTTTTACGCAGTTTCTGGACTTCTCGTTAAAAGAGCTCTTGGTAATTATAATCCTTTGAGAATACTGTCTGTTTCTCTCTTCGTTTCCGTGATACTCTTTCTTCCGACCACTTTTTTCTTAGAGGATACGACACACATTGTTGGAATTTCCAGCGGTTCATGGCTCTTGGCTATTTATTTGGGCCTTTTTGCTAATGGAATAGTTTTGATTCTTTGGTATTATGTTCTTCGGACTAAAGAACTCTCTAAACAGATATTGTTTGTTTATCTCATCCCGTTTTTTGGTATCATCTTCTCATATCTTTTTGCAGATGAAATAATAACTATACGTACCTTTATCTTTGGAGCAGTGATATTGATCGGTATCACTATAGCGCAGTATGAGAAAAAAGTAGATCAGAAGCAAAGATAGAATGAACTTCGGACGACCAGAAGAAATATATAATTTATTGTGGCTAAACTTTACCCGTTGAGACGATGAATAAAAATGAAAAATTTGGAATTCTATTTTTGGTTCTAAGCAATTTACTGCTGATTTTTTCCATCCAGGTGTACTTACTATCTGAGACTATTTATGGAAATCCTATTGATGAGCATTCGATGTGGATCAGAAGCTTGGTCGACTTGAATCCTGCTTTTTTCGGTTGGGGAATTTTGGTTTTTTTCTTTGGGGCCTACATGTTGTTTTCAAAAAGAAAATGGAGAGGCGGGAAAGAAGAGAGTTAGCGATATATGAGGAGAGTTCTCCAGAACTATTAGAGGTTTGTTTGGTCTAGATGATCATTAAAAGAATTTTTTAACGATTATAGATGATGATCTAATGAATCTGTAACTTTAGCCATAAGCTATCCTTTCCCCAAAATACTATATAACTAAATATTTTAGACCTTTTTGATTTATTCAAAATAAGTGAAAACAAATGATCCAGTGGTTACAATCGAAGCTCGTGTTGATATTAGCCGGGATAATCTTGATATCTTCGGTGACCGCAGTTTTCCATTATCAGTTGGACTCGATGGAAAGAGAGGAGTTGGAGAATCGCTCTAGAAAGATATCTAGAGTCATACAAACGATGGAAAAAACAGAAGTAGATGAGATGAGACAGACGATCACTTTTGATGAGACTTCTGAAGGCATCTATCTATCACCACAGATCCGAGGTGATCTATACACCATCGAGATACGAACAGATTTTGTAAGAATAGAAAGAGACAGCGAATCTATTGTAGAGGGTATACAGGCAAATATCCATCTTTGGGATCCCAGTGAGATGAACAACTCAGGAGAGTTAGATGAAGGTGAAAGCAGGTGGAGAGATTCTCAGACCCCGCCTTTAAAGATCCGGGCAGGACAAAGAGAAATAGAATTACTTAAGCTCGAACTTCGAGTCGATGATTCAACTCGTTCACACATATTCATCTCTAAGGGGGACACAATTTGAAGACACTTGATGGACTAAGAAATGACGATAGGGGAATTATGGTTTTTGCGATGTTGGGCATCGTGATCATACTCGTTTCCATTTTTGCTGGAGCATATTTTGCTGGTATAAGGTCTGAGAGACAGAGAGATATCATCGATCTTTCTGAACTCAAGGAACTTGAAAGAAAGATAGAAAAGGTTGAAAGAGAGTTAGAAAACGTTGCTCAAGAAGCGGGATATCTAGCGATAGAGTCAGTAAAAGAAAACGTCGAAAGAGATCATACTATCCAGGATTTGAAAAGAAGAGTGGGTAAAAGAACGACGGAAATATTTGAAAGAGATTTTGAGGAGCGATACTCTAAGACCATTCAAAGCGGTAACTTGAACCTCGACTTTCATTTGAGACCGATAAAGGAAAATCAAACCGATGTAGAATTTGTTTCTCTATTTCTTAAAGAAGAGGGAGTCGATGAAGAAAATTGGTCTGAAATACCAGGTTTTTTCGAAATAAAGAGAAAAGTCCATGCGAATATCGAAAATTCACGGACCGACAGCTTTTCTACCAGAAAGATAGAGATACAGCGGGAAGTGAAAACCGACTTTTTCATACTTGCTGAAAGGATGAGAAATTTTGATCCTATCGAAGTGAGGAAGATGATCGATTGTATGGTATCTAGTTATCTGAATATCAAAGCATATGATTTAGCTTTGAAAGGAGAAATCGGATTTAAAGATTCGTTTGTCGAAACTTTTGATACTGGATGGTTAGAGGAATACGAACGAGGTGGTTTTGATACCGGCGAAAAAAGAGAAAACATTTGGGAAAAAAATTCTGATGATTTCGTGGAACACTACATACGAGACGAGGGAAGATTATCTAGAAACTCTTTGATATCAGAAGAGGAATTCATCTACATATCTAAATTAGCTTTGATGCTGGAACAGATCAGAGCTTTCGGTTCCTATGATGAGGAACTTTTAGAGGACATTTCTGAATACTTTGAATCAGAAGATAAAACAGTTTTGAACCTTATAGGTGAAGGTCGTGATAACAAAGTCAATCTACAGGGTCTCGTAATTAGCCTGTTTCAGGAGAAGGACCTGCTTTCGGATGAATTTTTTCTACCTGACCTGTTTTTGAATAGGATCATTGATGATGGAATTCTAAGCGTGGTTAGAAATAACGACGAGATGGTAGACTCTTCATTTTGGATGATGAATGACCTTGTAAAAGGAAAGATCGATGGCCAAGAAACTTGGAGATTTCAAGAATTCCCTGTAAATATAGAGCGTGTTAGTGAACTTGATCCCGAAAAGAGTTATTTAAGAGTCGTGTTCAGTCTATATTCCAATGCGATGAACGAAGTTTTGAAGAGTTTTAAGGTGAATTCAGAGCAGGTGGAGGAATTCGTTAAAGAAGAGATAAAAAATATAGGACCACTGTCTTGGATGGATGATGTGAGTATAATAGGAGAAAAAGGAACGGATCAGGTCATCGATTCTATACTTCATCTTGCTAAGAATCTTTCGATGTCTTTTGGATTTGATGAGGGATCTTACGATAAGACAGCCTCACCCTTCTTTTACATGTACTTTCTCAATAATTGGGGATTCGATGAAGAACCATCGAGAGGAAAAATTTCTGCAGAAGAGATAGACCATCTTGGTATCCATTTAGGAGTTCAAGATAAAGTCAAAGGAGAACTACGGAGTAGAACCCAAAGTTTAGAAAATTCTGCTCAAGATATTTATGATGAGATTATCAGGAGTAAAAATAGGTACAATGAAACCGATTGGTATGAAGCTACTCATGACCAGAATAAAGTCTGGGAGAAAATTAACAAAACTCTTGAGCCTTTACAGGGCTTAAAGAAAAATCGACTTTTTGATGAGAATAACAGTCCCTATATCAGTCAAAACTTAGAGAAGTATCATGACGAATTGGAAGAAAGTATCGAAGCTGTAGAAGAGAATAAATTAGTTTTAAATCAAGAGGCTGAAGAATATACGGAAAACATACTTGAGATGCTTGAAGAATTTCCAGGTACAAAATGGCGATCCGAGACATATGAGTATCTTTATCATGACGGCGAAGGAGATACTGTTCAAAAGAATTTTTTG